>JAGQRA010000811.1 GCA_020425885.1 Planctomycetota bacterium
CAACCTGTCCGGCCACACCTACCCGGACCAGAGCCTCTACCCGGCCAACTCGGTGCCCGACGTCGTCCGACGCATCAATCAGGCGCTGCAACGCGCCGACCAGATCGCGCACATGGAGGACGACGTCACGACCAACTGGTTCGCGCCGATCGTCGCCGATGCCGAGGCCGGGTTCGGTGGCCCGCTGAACGCCTTCGAGCTGATGAAGTCGATGATCGCGGCCGGCGCCGCCGGCGTGCACTTCGAGGACCAGCTCGCCAGCGAGAAGAAGTGCGGCCACCTCGGCGGCAAGGTGCTGGTGCCGACCCAGACCTTCGTCCGCACCCTCAACGCCGCGCGGCTCGCCGCCGACGTCTGCGGCGTGCCGTCCGTGCTCGTCGCCCGCACCGACGCCGACGCGGCCGGCCTACTGACGAGCGACATCGACGAGCGCGACCATCCCTTCCTGACCGGTGAGCGCACCAACGAGGGCTTCTTCGTCACCAACCCGGGGCTCGACCAGGCGATCGCGCGCGGGCTCGCCTACGCGCCCTACGCCGATCTCGTCTGGTGCGAGACCAGCCACCCCGACCTCGGCGAGGCGAAGCGGTTCGCCGAGGCGATCCACGCGCGGTTCCCGGGCAAGCTGCTGGCCTACAACTGCTCGCCGTCGTTCCACTGGAAGAAGAAGCTCGACGACGTCACGATCGCGCGCTTCCAGACCGAGCTCAACGCCATGGGCTACAAGTTCCAGTTCGTGACCCTGGCCGGGTTCCACGCGCTCAACCACTCCATGTTCGAGCTGGCGCACGACTACAAGGAACACGGCATGGCGGCCTACGTCAAACTGCAGCAGGCCGAGTTCGAGGCCGAACGCAGCGGCTACACCGCCACCAGGCACCAGCGCGAGGTCGGCACCGGCTACTTCGATGCCGTGTCGAAGGCCGTCAGCCAGGGCAAGTCCTCGACCACGGCCCTCGACGGCTCGACCGAGTCCGACCAGTTCTTCGACAAGTCGGCGTGAGGCCGGAGTACCGAACCCGCTTCGTTGTTCCAGGGTCTGGAGAAACGTAGCGGGTTCGTTGTTCCAGGCCTACTGGCCCGGCATCGGCACGGGATCGACCGGGAGCGGGCCGAACTCGTAGCTGTCGGGTCCCCATCGCGTGTCGTCGGCGATGGCGTCGTCCCACTTGACCATCTTGCCGGAATAGGTCGCCATGCGGCCCATGATCGCCGTCATGGTGCTCTCGGCGACCATCTTGCCCTCGTTGTAGGGACGTCCGGCGCGGATGCTGGCGAACAGGTCGTCGTGCTCGGTCTGGTAGGGCTCGTTCTTCGGCCCCTGATAGGTCCACGCGTTGTCACCGGTGATGTACCACTCGCCGGGTCGCATGTGGGCCTCGCCTTCGGTGCCGTAGACATGCTCGCTGACGTCGTTGGCGCAGCCCTTGATCTGCCGGCACTCGGAGAAGCCGTAGGCGCCGTTGCCGTAGAGGAACTGCACGGCGTGATGATCGAAGATGTTGCCGAACTTCGGATCGGTGCGGACCTGACGGCCGCCCATGCCGCGGGCCTCGATCGGGTGGCCCTGCATCGCCCAGTTGATGACGTCGATGTTGTGAACGTGCTGCTCGGTGATGTGATCGCCCGACAGCCAGGTGAAGTAGAGCCAGTTGCGCAGCTGCCACTCCATGTCGCTCCACTCGGGCTGGCGTTCCTTGTGCCAGAGGAAGCCCTGGTTCCACGAGCAGCGCGCGAACAGCGGCCTGCCGATCTCGCCGGTGTGGACGCGGCGCATGGTCTCGAGATAGCCGAACTGGTGATGGCGTTGCAGGCCGCAGGCGATGGACAGCTTCTGCTCGGTCGCCAGCTCGGCGCTCTTCAGCACGCGGCGCACGCCTGGGGCATCGACCGCGACCGGCTTCTCGAAGAAGACGTGCTTGCGGTTCTTCACCGCGGCTTCGAAGTGCGCGGGCCGGAAGTGAGGCGGCGTCGCGATGACGACGACATCGCAGTCCGACGCCATGACGCCGAGGTAGGCATCCGGACCGACGAAGCGACGCTCGCCGGGAACGTCGGTGCGGCCGGCGAGGTTGTCGTCTTCCCCGAGCGCGTCGAGGCAACCGTCGAGGCGATCCTGGAACATGTCGGCTATGGCATGCAGCTTGGTCGTCCCCTTGGTCGACATCGCCTGGGTGATGGCGCCGCTGCCGCGGCCGCCGCAGCCGATCATGCCGATACGCAGCTCCTCGCCACCCTGGCGGCGATTGCCGGCGAAGCGCCCGGCCGATTCGGCGCGAGCGAGACCGGCAGCGGTGGCGGCTGCGGCCGCGGCGTGCAGGAACGAACGACGGGAGGTTCTCATGATGGCTACTCGGGGCAAGAGTCGGGAACGGGGAGGGACGATGGAGAAGGGAGTCGGTCGCGTTCGGATCGCGATCGGTCAGAGCGCCTCGAAGCGGGCCCGCTCCTCGGCGTTCGGCTCACGATAGGGACGCACGATGCGGAATCCGACATGCTGGCCATCGGTCAGGTACCACCAGCTCTTCGGGATCTGCGGGTCCTGATAGTTCCAGGCCTTGTCGGACTGCAGCCGCGCCGCCGAGCGCAGCATTTGCGGCTGGTCGCGCCAGCTGCCGCCGCGGACCACGTGCGGGAAGCGGATCGGCCGGTCGCGCTTGTCGTGCGGCGGCGGGAAGAACGGCGACCGCCGCGGCCCCTCGCCGTTGGCCTCGGCGTAGGCATCGGCCAGATAGGTGTCGGCGACCCACTCGGCGACGTTGCCATGCATGTCATGGAGCCCCCATGGATTCGGCTTCTTCTCGCCGACCTTGTGGTAGGCCTGCGTCGGCGCCGCGCCCCGGGTCAGCACCCGTTCGCTGTTGCCGGCGTGCCAGGCGTACTCGTCGAGCGCGGCGGTGTCACACGAGTACGGCGTCGTGGTGCCGGCGCGACAGGCGTACTCCCATTCGGCCTCGGTCGGCAGCCGGTAGAACTTGCCCGTCTTCTCGCTGAGCCATTGGCAGTACTGCCGCGCCGCGATGTGTGACATGCAGATCGCCGGGTAGCCGGCGCGCCCCATGTTGAACGTCATCTCCATGTAGGCCGGCGTCGGCCGCGACAACCCATCGGGCTGCTTCGCCTGATTGCGGCCGACGTCCTCGTTGAAGCAATCGTACTCGTTCCACGTCACCTCGAGCTTGCCCATCCAGAACGGCTCGATCTCGACGTCGACCTGTGGCCCCTCGTGCTCCTGCCGGCCGGCCTCGGAGTCGGGACTGCCCATCAGGTACGCGCCGCCGGCGATCGGCACCAGCTCGAAGCCGACGTCACTGCCGGGGATCGTGTCGCGATAGGCGGTGAAATCGCCCTGCCCCGGTGCCGGGCCTGCCTGAGCCGGAACCGCCGATTTCGAGTCTGTCGGGGCAGGACCAGCCGGCGCCGAGCCGGCCGGCTTCGAGGGTGGGCTATCACCACAACCCGCGGGCAGCGTGAGCAGCAGGATGGCTAGGGCACGAACGTGGGCGCGGCGATGCATGGCGACGCAAGACAACCGCATCGGGCGGCGGGCGACAACGATCATTCTCGATCCACGGCTTCCCGGTGGTCTCGATCGGCGAACGGTGCCGCCGTTGGCAAATCGGTGTCACGTCCGGACAGGCACTGCCGCCGGCTGAGGTGTCCCCCGAACCTCACCCGAGACAACCATGAAACACCTGCGTCAGTTCACCGTTCCGCCCTTCGCCCGCGCCGTCGCCGCAGCGCTCGCCTGCTGTGCCCCGCTGGTCAGCCAATCGCCGCTCTCGACGATGTTCGCCGGCAACAACCAGGGCAACGTCGGCGGTGCCGTGCTATTCAACCTGACCGTCAACAACGGTCTCACCATCGACAGGATCGACGTCAACGTCGCCTCGGGTCCCGGCTTCGCCGGTACGCTCGACGTCCTGATCGTGCCGGTCGCCTACACCGGGCACGAGAACGACCCCGGCGCGTGGCAGCCCATCAGCACGGGCAACGCCCTCGTCACCGCCCCGGTCGACGTGCCGACGACGTGCACGTTGTCGTCGCCGGTCAGCCTCTCGCCGGGCAGCTACGGCGTGATGCTCCGCGCCGACACCTGGGCGCACCGCTACACCAACGGCGCGCTGCCGGCGCCGGGCAACACGTTCTCCACGGCCGAGATGACGGCCGGCTGCGGGGCGGCGCAGAACGTCCCGTTCAGCGGCCTGTTCACGCCGCGCATCGCCAACGTCAGCCTGCACTACTCGCTCGGCGGCACGCTGGCATCGAGCACCGCCTTCGGCGCCGGCTGCGGCAGCAGCACGTCGCCGTTGGCGCTGACGACCCTCGGCCTGCCGTGGGTCGGCACGACGACGACCCTGGTCACGACCGGCACCGGCAACGCCAGTGCGGCCTTCGGCATCCTCGGCCTGCGGCAGTTCGATCCCGGCGTGTCGCTGGCACCGTTCGGCATGCCCGGCTGCCTGCAGTCTGTCCGCACGGACGTCGTGCAGCCGTTGCCGGTGATCTTCGGCAGCGCCATCACCAGCCTCACGATCCCGAACGCACCTCACCTCTGCGGGCTGCCGATCTACGCCCAGTCGGTCAGCAACGACCAGGGTCACAACCCGATGGGACTCACGACCTCGAACGGCCGGAGGCTCGTCGTCGGCGGCATCGGCGGCCACAGGACGCTTCGCTTCGAAGACCTGGTGTTCTTCGACCCTGCCGGTCACTACACGCAGCTCGTCCAGCCGAGTGCCGGCGCGTTCTGCGAGCTGGACCTCTTCGACATGGGGCCGTTCAACAGCGCGCATACGGTGACCTGGACGACGACGAACCCGAACGTGACGGTGTCGCCCGCGACCTCGACGCTGAACATGGGCAACCTGACGCAGCACGCAGTGCGCCTGCAGAACGGTTCGGCAACCGCGCAGGGGGGCAACCTGATCGGCACCGTGACGGGGCCCCATTTCACGACCCAGATCGTGGTGGCGTTCAACGTCTTCGTCCCGACGGTCCAGGTCTGCGTGCTGAAGAAGACCAGCGGCGGCGTGAGCGAGCCGGTCGCCGGCAACACCATCACCGTCCGGGAGGTGAACAACGTTACCCTGACAGTCGACGTCGAGGCGACCGGCAACCCCGGCGAGCTTCGCGTCAAGCGGACGGTCGGCTGGGGCGGGGATACCCGCGTGAAGTCGACCGTCTACTCGTGCATCGGCATCTGCATTCCCGGCACCTGCACCGGCACCGTGACCATCGCCAACGGACCGCCGAAGACCGGCACGCTGACCTGCGCCTGCCAATGAGGGTGCGCCGCGCGGCGCATGCCGCGGATCGGTTTCGG
>JAGQRA010000812.1 GCA_020425885.1 Planctomycetota bacterium
ATACCGAGAGGCCATCGGTAAGCCGTGTGCGGGAAATCCGCACGCACGGTTTGAAAGGGGGTCTCAGGTGGTGGGGCGTCGGATTGCATTCCTCTCCTTCATCACCTGAGATCTACCAATGACCTCGGACCCGACTCAGCCTGACATCACCCCGCCCGATGGTGGCGAGCGGGACGTGATCGTCTCGGTCGTGTTGCCGACCAAGGATCGAGGGCCCGAGATCGACCTCACGCTCGATGCCCTGTTGCGGCAGGATCACCGCGGCTTCGAGGTCGTGATCGTCGACAATCTCTCCTGCGCCGAGGATGCCGAACGTCTGCGGGCGCGAGCCGCGGCGGCGCCCCAACGGTTGCGCTACGTCCGCGAGGACCGGCTCGGCCTCAACAATGCCCGCAACCGTGGCATCGCGGCTTCGCGCGGCCGGATCCTGGCGTTCCTCGACGACGACGCGATCGCGCCGCCGAGTTGGGTGGCCAACATCGAGCGCGCCTTCGCCGCGCATCCCGCGGCCTGGGCGATCGGCAGCAAGGTGATCTCGCGCTTCACGACTCCGCCGCCCGCCTGGCTCGACGAGCGGCTGCAGCTGTTCCTCAGCGGCTTCGATCGCGGCGAATCGATCGAGACCCTGCACTACGACGACTATCCCCGCGGCGCCAACATGGCGTTCCGGCGCGAGGCCTTCGCGCGCTGCGGGCCGTTCCGCGATTGTCTCGATCGCAAGGGCGACTCGCTGCTGAGCTACGGCGACATCGAGATGTGCTACCGGGTCGAGCGGTCCGGGCACGACGTGCTCTACATCCCTGATGCCGGCGTCGAGCATCTGATCCGCGGCGACCGTCTGACGCGTGAGTGGTTCCGGCGGCGCTTCTACTGGCAGGGTCGATCGATCGCAGTGTTCGAACGCATGCACTTCGGTCGGCTGCGCGTGCTGCGCAAGCTGCCGTACCGGTTGGCGCGCTGCGTGTTCGGCGGTGACGAGTTCAGCCGGCAGCTGTACCGCGGCACCATCGCCGCCGCGGCCGCGAGCCTGTTGCGGTCGAGGTTCGAATGAGCGGCGTCGAGGTCAGCGTCGTGATCCCGACGTGGAACGGCGGCGCGTTGCTCGACAAGACACTGCAGGCGATCTTCGCCCAGCGAACGGCGAGATCCTTCGAGGTCGTCGTCGTCGATTCGGGGTCGGACGCGGCGACGATGGCCATCCTGCGGCGCCATCCTGTCGAGCTGATCGAGATCCCCAATGCCGAGTTCAACCATGGTCTGACCCGCGACCTCGGCGCCGATCGAGCCTCGGGCCGCTACCTGATCTTCATCAATCAGGATGCGACGCCTGGCGACGAGTCCTGGCTCGACGAGATGGTGCGTCCCCTGGTCGACGCCCCTGAGGTCCTGGCCGTGCAGGGCGGCATCCGCGAGCGCGACGACGTGCCGCGGTTCTACTGGGATTCGTGTGGGCCGCGTTTCTACTTCACCTCGGAGGCGACGCGTTGGATCCGCCGATATCACGGCATCGGCTTCTCGACCGTCAACTGCGCGATCCGCCGCGAGACCTGGGCGGAGCATCGGTTCGGTCGCATGGACACCTTCGAGGACAAGGCCTTCCAGCGGCAGATCCACCGCACCGGGCGCGAGATCGCGAGCACGGCGGCGTTCGTGCGCCACACCCATGACTACGACTTCGAGCAGCTGCGTCGCCGCTGTCGCGAGGAGGGCTACGGTTGGCGGTTGGTCGGCGAGGACTATTCGTGGTGGCGGTCGGTGCGGGACATGTTCAGCGCGCGCAACTGTTGGCGACTGCTGCGAGGCCTGGCGACCGGTCGCATCCGCAGCTGGGCGGAGATCGTCTACCCGTTCATGCGGTCGCGATGGGTGTTCCAGGGCAACCACCGGGGCCCGTGAAGTCGGCGCCGCGGCGCGACCCGGCGCGCCGAGGCGCGACGTGGCCGCCCCGCGGCGCGAGGGGAGAAGGGACGTCGACAGTGCAGCCTGGGCGGTCCACACTGCCGACACCGGAGTCTATCTCATGAACGTGCCTGCGGCGGCGTAGCGGTGTCGGTCCTGCACGACAGGTCTGGCCCGATCCTCCGGCCGATCATCTGGCCGAGCGGAACTGCCCGATTCCGCGCCGGAAGTAGAGCATCGTGCTGGTCACCGCGACCGCGGCCGAGATAGCCAACAATGGCATCAGCAGTTCGGCCGCGATGCCGGCGCTGACGAGCACGAGCAGCACGAACAGCAACAGGCTCGAGATCCTGCCGTGCAGGCAGTGTTCGGTCTCGACCGCGCCGCAGCGACGCCGGAGGACGAAGAAGCCGAACAGCAACAGGCCGTCGCGACCGATCAGGATGCCGAGGAACCACAGCGGCACGGGGGCGAATGCCGGTCCCGTTCGCAAGGCCAGATAGGCGAACAGGACGACCTGGGTCAGCTTGTCGGCGATCGCATCGAGCGCAGCGCCGAGGCGGCTCTGCAACCCGAACCGCCTGGCCAGCCAACCATCGAGGATGTCGGAGGCCCCGATCGCGAGCAGCACGCTCGCCGCGCCGGCGCGGTGGACGGTCGCGTCGCCGTCCCGGGTGGCAACGGCATTCGCCGCCTCGGCGAACAGGACCCAGATCGGTACGAGGAGAACTCGCAGCAGCGAGATCGAGTTGGGCAGCCAGCGGGGGATCGCACGCGCCATCGACACAGGCGGTGCAGTGTCGATCTCGGCGCTCACCGCGTCGACCACGTTCTCGAAATGAGACCGGGCAGCGACCGTGGGGGGCCTCGTCGTTGTCAGACGGGCATTTGCGTACTCAAGAACGGAACCGGCCGAGTCGATATCCACCATGCTCCACCGCCGGCGTTCGCCAGGGTGGCAAGGCGTGCTTTCATGGAGAGAACAGTAATCGACTGCAAGGGCCTCAAGTGCCCATTGCCGATCGTCCAGCTGGCCCTGGCCATCAAGGATCTGCCGGCGGGATCGGAGGTCTGCATCGAGGCAACGGATCCGGCGTTCCTGCCCGACCTGCGCGCCTGGGCCGAGGTCTCCGGCAACACCGTGGCCGCCACCGAAGAGGGCGAAGTCAAGCGCACCACGATCCGCAAGAAGGCGGGGGGCCAGTGACCGCAACCTCGACGATGCCCTGTGAGTGCCCGGCGCCGACGGCCCGAGCCGCCAAGGCGGACGCGACCTTCATCCTCTTCAGCGGTGACATGGACCGTGCCCTGGCGGCCTTCACGTTGGCCAATACCGCCGCCGCGGCCGGCATGAAGACGACGCTGTTCTTCACCTTCTGGGGCATCACGGCGGTGCGCGGTGCCAAGCGGAAGGAACCAGGAGGATTCATGGATCGCCTGTTCGGCGCGATGCTGCCGCGCGGCGCGGGCAAGTTGCCGACGTCGAGGATGAACTTCCTCGGCCTCGGGCCGCGGCTGTTCCGCTGGCGCATGGCCAAGAAGCGCCAGCCCAGCCTCGAGCTGCTGTTGGATCAGGCCAGGCTGCTCGGCGTTCGCCTGCTCGCCTGCGAGGCATCGGCAGACATGCTCGGCTTCGGCGCCGGCGACCTCGTCGAGGGCGTCGAGATCGCCGGCGCCATGAGCTGCCTGCGCGACGCTGCCGCTTCCGAGGTGTCCCTCTTCATCTGATGGAAACGCTCCAGAAGGACCGCCTGCAGGTGCTGCTCAGCGTCGGCACCGACGACCCCATGCGCGCCGAGCTGGCGTTGCAGACCGCGCTCGCGGCCGCGTCGTGCGGCGTGTCCGTCACGCTGTTCCTGACCCAGGCCGGCAGCGTGTGGGGATGTCAGGGTGTCCTGCCAGGCAGGGCCGGCGAGCTGCAGGGCATGGTCGATGTCCTGCTCTCACTCGACGTCGCGATCGAGTGCTGCGCGTCCTGTGCGGAGCGGACCTGCAACGACTCGGTGGTCGCGGGCGAATGGGGCTCACTGCGCAAAGGCGTCGTGCCGACCGGCCTCGTCACCTTCGCATCACGTTCGGCACAGGGTTGTCCTACCGTGACCTTCTGACCGACGAGGACCATCCCTTGCCATCCGACGCCAGTTCGATCGAGCAGGAACTCGCGCTGCTGCGCCGCGAGAACGAGCGGCTTCGCGATGAGGCGCGGAGCGTGGCCAGCGCCAACGTCAACGCGGCGCAGCAGATGGTCGAGATGAGCATGGCGCGGCAGCGCGAGCTCGAGGAGCAGAACCGGCGGATCGAGGCGGCGCTCGCCATCGCCGAGCAGGCCTCGGTGCAGAAGACGATGTTCCTGGCCAACATCAGCCACGAGCTGCGGACGCCGTTGAACGGCATCATCGGCATGGCCTCGGTGCTGCTCGAATCCGAGCGTTCCGGCGAACGCCGCGAGGACATCGAGATGCTGCTGCGTTCGGGCGAGATGCTGCTCGAGATCGTCAACGACATCCTCGACTTCTCCAAGATCGAGGCCGATCACTGCGATCTCGAACGCGAGCCGTTCGATCTCTGGAAGATGAGCGAGGACCTCACGGGGCTCCTGTACGCCGGCAATCGCGGCAAGGACTTCGAGGTGCGCCTCGAGATCGATCCGATGTTGCCGCGGACGATCATCGGCGACCAGCTGCGGCTGCGTCAGGTGCTGATGAACCTCGCCGGCAATGCGACCAAGTTCACCGACCGCGGCGAGGTCGTGATCCGCATGCGGGCGATGGGCCCCGTGCTGCACGTCGAGGTGACCGATACCGGTTGCGGCCTGGACAGCAAGTCGATCGGGCGCCTGTTCGAGCCGTTCACCCAGGTCGACAACTCAGCTGCGCGGCGCAAGGGCGGAACCGGGCTCGGGCTCGCGATCAGCCGTCGGCTGATCCGCAAGATGGGCGGGGACATCCTCGTCGAGAGCGAACTCGGGCGCGGCAGCCGCTTCTGGTTCGTGATGCCGCTCGAGGTTCCCGTGGCGAAGGCGCCACCGCTCGAGGCTCGGTTCGGTGTCGCGGTGCTGCACACCGACGACGGCAATGCGCGGCGGACGGTCGAGTCGCACCTGCGCGCGATCGGTATCGATGTCCGCGATGCTGCGGAATCACCGATGCCGCCGGTGAACGGTCCGGCACTCTGGCTGCTGGACACCGCGGCAACCGGTGTCGCTCCGGAACGATGGTCGGCGATGGTCGGCCAGGATGATCGGGTCGTGCTGCTCGGCAGCTCGGATCCCGATCAGACCTTGCCGTGGCGCGACGCCTACCCCGCCGCCCGCGTCCTGCGCCGGCCGCTGTTGCCAACCGCCCTGCTGCAGCTGTGCACCGGTGAGCCGGAGCGCGGGGCAGCGAGTGCTGACCGGGCCGTGGTCGCCGAGGTGGCGGCGACCCGAGTGCTGCTGGTCGAGGACAACCCGATCAACGCCCGCGTCGCCAGCTCGCTGCTGCGGAGCATGGGGTGCTCGGTCGACGAGGCCGCGAGTGGGGTCGAAGCCCTCACCGCCGTCGGGCGATGCGCCTACGACGTGATCCTGATGGACTGCCAGATGCCCGAGATGGATGGCTACGAGGCGGCGGCCAGGATCCGGGAGCTGGAGCGGGACACCGGGCACCGCGCGCGCATCGTGGCGCTGACGGCGCACGCGATGGCCGAGGACCGCCACCGCTGCTTCAGCCTCGGCATGGACGACTACCTCACCAAGCCCGTGAGCCGCGCCGCGCTGGCGGCGGCGGTCGGGTCGGCGCGTTCACCGAGCTGAGCAACAGCGGCCGCGTCCCGGTCAGGTCCCCAGCACGGCGTGCACGGCGTTGGTCATGCCGCAGATCCCGTTCGGCGCCGTCGCGTCGAGCACGACGGCCTGTGAGTAGATGGCCTGGCCGATGAGCGAGGCGACGACCGGGAACGTGAGGGTCTGCGTCCCGGTGCCGGTGACGAGGATCAGCGTGGTCGCCTCGGGCCGGACCTCGAGCTGACAGCCGCCGATGCCGAACGGCGACAGATCGGCCGGCAGGCTGCCGAGCTGCCAGCTCAGGTTGGAGAAGCCGTGCGTCATGAAGGCGCTGGTTGCGGCCGGGCCATTGGCGATGTCGAGCACGTAGTTGCTGCCGAGCACGGGCGTGGTCGTAGGCGTCAGGGTCGTGGTGCCGACGCCGGTCGGGCACGAGCTGCCGAACGGCGCCGCGATCGCGTCGGTCGGACCGGTGTAGAGCCAGGTCTCGTTGTTGCCACCGGACGGGCCGCTGCCGCCGAAGTAGATGGTCGATTCCAGCGCGTCCGAATAGGCCATGTAGCCCTCGGTCATCTTCGGTGGTCCACCGGCGGCGAGCACCTGGGTCCAGTCGTTGCCGTCGTATTCCCAGGTGTCCTGCAGGCCGCCGCTGCCATAGCCGCCGTAGAGCACGACGCGGCCGCGGGCGTCGTCGTAGACGCAGCCGGCGCGATAACGGGCCGGCGGCGGGTTGGCAATCGTGCGCAACGTCCAGTCGACGCCGTCGAACTCGTAGGTCGTGTCGTACATCGTGCCCGGCGAGGTTCCGTTCCAACCGCCGAACATGACGGTGACGCCGCGGCCCTTGTCGTATGCCATCGCCGGCGTTTCCAGGCCGGGTGGGGTCGTCGCGGTCGAGGCCTGGGTCCACGTCGAGCCGTCGTACTCCCAGGTCTGATTGCCGCCCGAGAGGGACGATCCGCTCTGCACGCCGAAGAGGACGCACCTGCCGCGGCGTTCATCGTAGACCATCGAGTAGAAGGCGCGCGGATTGGGCGACGCGGCCGGGAACACCTGATGCCAGTCGTTGCCGTCCCATTCCCAGGTGTCGTTGGCCGTGGCCGTGATCGTCGGCGAGCGGCCGCCGAAGGTGACGACGACCATGCGGCGCGAGTCGAGCACCATGCGGTGACCCCACCGCAGCGGTGGTGTCGTGGTCGCCGGAGTGACCTGGGTCCAGGTCCCGCCGTCGAAGGCCCAGGTGTCGTCCAGAGCCGCCGTCGGTCCCGACTGCAGGCCGCCGTAGATCAGCACCTTGTTCTGGATCGGGTCGAACACCGCGCCGCCGCTGCGTCGGGCGCTGAGGTTCGGGTACGGGGCCGGTGTGAGCAGGGTCCAGGTCTGGGCCGCGGCTGCGCCGGTGAGCGTTGCCACGAGGAAGATCGAGGTGGCGATCGGGAATCGGGTCGAGGTCATGGGTGGAGGGGAGCAGGGGTCCCCGGAAGCGTAGTCGAAGTCGGCTACGGCGCCTGATCCATGAGTCGCTTCATCATGGCGAGCAGCGATGCCCGGTCGATCGGCTTGGTGGCGAAAGCCGAACAGCCCGACTCCAGCGCGCGGGCTCGGACGTCATCGGTCGCACCCGCGGTCAGTGCGATGACCGGGGTGCGGATGTTGCGGGCCCGCATCTCCATGGTGGCTTCGAACCCGTCCATGACCGGCATCTGCATGTCCATCAGGACCAGGTCGTAGAGCTCGCCGTCCTGGATCCCTTGTTCCAGGGCCACGAGGGCCTTCGCGCCGTTGTCGACCACGGTCACGCTGGCGCCGGCATGGCTGACGATGTGGGTCACCAGGCGTTGGTTCATCGCGGTGTCTTCCGCGAGGAGGACACGGCCCGAGAGGCGTGTCTGCGGGGGCGAGGCGCCATCGTGCGGTACAGTCCCGGCGTCGATGCGTAGTTGCCGATGCGCTGCCTCGGTAACCAGGGGGATGCCCTCCAGCATCCCGGTGGCGACCGAGAGGTGGAACGTGCTGCCGCGACCGGGCTCGCTGGAAGCGCTGAGCTGACCGCCGAGCGCCCTGGCCAGGCTGCGGCTGATCGACAGGCCGAGTCCCGTGCCACCGAACATCCGGTTCGTCGATGCATCGGCCTGGGCGAAGGGCTCGAAGATGCGCGTCAGGGCCTCGGCGGTCATGCCGACGCCGGTATCCGAGACCTCACAACTGAGCAGGCTGACGCCGTCCTCGTTCCTCGCCATCGACAGTCGGAGCTCCACGCTGCCAGTCGAAGTGAACTTGATCGCGTTGCCGATGAGGTTGATCAGGATCTGCCGGTAGCGGGTCGGGTCGGTGGCGATCGACTCGGCCAATGGAGTGTCGTAGACGGCACGCAGGGTGAGGCCCTTCCGATCGGCCTGCACCCGCATCGCGCGCAAGACATCGGCGACCAGTTCGTACGGAGACACGCGGCAGATCTCGACCTGGAGATCGCCCGACCCGACCTTGGCGAAGTCGAGGATGTCGTTGACCAGCCGCAGAAGATGTTGGCCGTTGGCGAGGACGACGCCGATCATCTCCACGTCATCCGGGTCGGCCAACCTCTCGCGCAGCAGCTCGGTGAAGCCGATCACGGCGGTCATCGGAGTCCTCAGCTCATGGCTGGCGTTGGCGAAGAACGCGTCCTTGGCCTGGGTCGCCTCCTCGGCGCGGAGGAGGGCCTGCTGCAACGCGTCGTTGGTCGCCGTCCTCTGCTCCACCAGCTCCTCCATGGAGCAGAGCCGCTCGAAGACCTTCACCTTGGCCATCAGCTCGGCGTGGACGAAGGGCTTCGTCACGTAGTCGTCCGCGCCGGCCTCGTAGCCCTTCAGGCAGTCGGTGACCATCGCCTTGGCCGAGACCAGGATGATCTTGATCGAGTGACCGTTCGGCATCGCCCGTAGCCGCCGGCAGGTCTCGTAGCCGTCCATCCCGGGCATCATCACGTCGAGCAGGATGATGTCCGGTCGCTCGCGGTCGACCACCTCGATGGCCTCCTCGCCCGACGCGGCGGTGGTGACCGGGTAGGTGTCGGCGAAGATCTCGGTGATGATCTCCAGGTTCGTGGCGTCGTCGTCGACGGCCAGCAATCGCGTCGGGGAGATCATTGCGCCAGCTCCTCACGGCTCTCGTTCTCGGTGGCGACGTGCCGACGGGGCAGCTCGATGATGAACTCGACTCCGGGGCCGGATCTGGATTGCGCCCGGATCGTGCCGTGGTGGAGTCCGACGATCTCCCTGCAGATGGCGAGTCCCAGGCCGGTGCCGCCGGCCCCGGTCTTGGTCTTGCTGCTCTGGACGAACTTGTCGAAGACGGTCTCGAGTTCGTCCGGCGGGATCCCGATCCCCTCGTCGGCGACGCGGATCCGAACCATGTCATCCAACGCGCAGGTCTCGATCAGGATGCTGCTGCCGGGCGGGGAGAACTTGATCGCATTGCCTATGACGTTGCGCAGGACCTGCATGATCTTGCTCGTGTCGACCTCGGCGTCGATCCTCGCGCCCGCCTTCATGTCGATCGTGATCGACCAATCCGTCAGCGTCGGCTCGAACTCGCTGACGACCACGCGGATCAGCTCGGGCACGTTGACCCGCGCCAGATCGACGACCAAGCGGCCGGCCTCCAGCTTGGAGAGATCGAGCAGATCGTTGACCAGGACCATCAGGTTCTGGGCACTGGCATCGATCTGCGAGAAGTAGCGGTGGAGCTTCGCATTCTCCGTGACACTGGCGCGGTCCTTGCCGAGCGTGGCGAAGCTCAGGATGCCGTGCATGGGCGTGCGCAGCTCGTGCGACATGTTGGCCAGGAACTGGCTCTTGGCGAGGTTGGCCGCCTCGGCCCGGTCACGCTCGGCCAGGAGGTCCACGGTCCGCTCCTGGACCTGCTGTTGCAGGGTCTCGTTGAACACGCGCATCTGTTGATCGCGTTGGATCAGCGCCCGTCGCATGCCCTCGTACGAGCGGCTGAGACGACCCAGCTCGTCGGTCGGGCCCGTGGGCAGGGCCACGGTCAGATCGCCTTGCGCGATCTGCTCCGTTGCCTCGACGACATCGGCCAGTCGCCTGGTCCACCTGCCGACCACGATCAGGATGATCGGCAGCAGCAGGAGTGCCGTGACCAGCACCAGGACGATGATGGCGTCGACCTGCGCGGTGACCGCCGCTTTGGTCGGCGCGGTGCTGATCGCGACGACGACGTGGCCGAGCGTGGTCGTGGGGTCCTGACCGGGGTGGCTCGCGTTGGCCAGCTCGACGGATTCGATGGTCGGTGCCGCGAGAAGGACGGGTGCGCGCTCCCACAGGGTGCCCGGCGTGTCCTCCGGTGCGCCCCTTCGGGCCCAGATGCTGTCGTCGCGTTCCGCCGCTGCCACTCGCCTGGAGTTCTCATCGAGGATATCGACGGCCAGGATGTTGTCGTTGCTGACGCTCAGCCTGGCGAGCCGTGCCAGCTCGTCCCTGTCTCCCACCGCCAGCGGGAGTTCGCAGGCCTGGGCGACACTCTGGGCCAGTGAGTGAGCCTCGTGTCGAGCCGCGTCGGCCAGGCGACTGCGGGTGTCGAAGGCGATGCCGGTTGCGGCGACGCCGAGTGCCAGGGTGGTGACGCCGAGCACGAAGGTCGCGGCCTTGGTGCGCATACCGATCAGCGGCCGTCGATGTCCGGTTCGGGTCGACATCGTTCTAGTGGAACACCTGGTCGGCGTGGGTCGTGACGGACGGCGGCAGGTCGATCGAGAGTCGGGCCGCCACGGTCAGGTTGATCGCGATCATGAAGACGGGAGGTTCGGGGCGGCGCGAGTCGACCTTCGCACCTTCGAGGACGCGGTGGGTCAAGGCGCCGGCCTGGGCACCGTGGGCCGTCGGGTCGATGCCGACGCCGAGCAGCGAGCCGGAACGCACGAAGGACGTCGAGAAGCCGAACACCGGGGTCCGCGAGCGCAGCGATTTCACCAGCAGCGAGCGGACGGACTTGCTGTTGTAGACGGCCGAGTCAGGAGTGGTCCAGACCATGTCGATGTGCCGGGACAGCAGCTCGTCGAGGGCATCGCTCACCGTCGCGTGCTCACCGAGGGCGACGGCTTCGATGGTCCACCCCTCTGGCAGGGAGGCGCGAGCCTGCTCCATCAGGGCGAGGCTGGTCGCGTTGTCCGATTGGTAGAGGAGGCCCAGGCGCCGGCATCCGGGCATGGCCTTGCCGATCAGGGCAAACTGCTCGGGAATCGGGACCGCCATGTCGACGCCATGGATCGACTTCTTGCCGGTCAGCCGGGCGCCATCCGGATCGGCGATCATGCAGTAGGTGAGCTTGACGTCGGCGGGAAGGCGCGGTGTCAGCCAGGTGGCTGCCGCCGTCCCGATGGCGACGACCGCCTTCGGCCTGGCCGCGCCCACGAGTTCCTCCCAGCTCACCTTCGCCGGGGCCTGCAGCGTGAGCATCTTCGATTGTCGGCCATGCTTCGACAGCTCGGCCGCCACGGCTTCGGCGGCGGCGACATATGGGGTCGCGGAGCCGCTTCGTACGATGACGACGTCCTGTGCCGCGACAGGGCTCAGGAGCGAAGGCAGTGCCAGGAGAAGCAGCGGGCGAAGCACGGTCGTTGGCGGCAGCGAGTCGGCTCTCGGGTGATCAGAAGTGCAGCGTGCCAGCGATGAAGAACGTCGTTCCCGGGGTCTCGTGGGTCGAGATCACCGGTCCCGACTGATCGAGAATGTCGCTGACTCCGAGCGAGACATCGCCGTGGTCGAACGACCTCGTAACGGTCAGGTCCAGGCGATGGATGTCGCCGTATGTCTTCGGGGTGGGGAAGTTGTTCACGTACGTTTCCCCGGTGTACTTGTAGTTCAGGTTGAGGGTCCAATCCTCGGCCACGGTCGTACGCGCGTTCGCGCCCGCCTTGTGGCGTGCCGGCTCGGCGGCCCGGATCGACTGACCGACTTGATCCATGCGGAAGTCCTCGTAGCCGTACCACATGGACATCTTCAGGTCGTCGCTGCTCCAGGTGCCTTCGAACTCGCCGCCGGCGCCGTTCGCACCCGCCAAGTTCTGGCTCTGCACCGGCACCGGGAACCCCGGCAGGCTGACGTAGCCGATCAGGTTGTCGTAGTCGTGATAGAAGCCGTCGAGCCGGAATGACAGGCTCCGGGAATAACGGAGCGTGTGGCCGGCCTCGTAGGAGGTGAGGCGTTCGTTCTCGAGGTCGGCGTTGGATGCGAACAGGAATATCGGCGTGCCGATCGGGTCCGAGAACACCGCCGACACCTGTCCGAGGCCCGAGAGCGGCGCTCGGAACGCCCGCGCCACGCTTAGGCGGCTGACGTGACGATGTGAATCGTCGAACGAGTAGAGCAGGCTGGATCGGCCCGACCAGTCGAACTGCGTCTCGGAGTAGTAGTCACCCCGGAGCTGCGTCTCGAGGGTCACGGCGTCACTGAAGGCGAACCGGTCGACGGCGAACAGACCGGCCCAGTACTCGTCTCTGGGCCCGGACGCGAACGTGACCTGGTTGGGGAGGTAGGCGTCGGTGTCGAGGTGCTGCCAGCGCAGATTGCCGCCGACGCTGAGCTCGTGATTCGAGGTCAGCGTGAAGTCGAG
The DNA here is from genome assembly GCA_020425885.1 of Planctomycetota bacterium. The sequence goes on from JAGQRA010000812.1 coordinate 12,269, forward strand.
TTGCCCTTCCAGGTCGGTCTCGTTGGCGTCGAAGACGCTGATCGATCTCCGGGTCGTATCCTGGTAGTTGTTGAAGAGCTGCAGGTAGCCACGGGTGGAGTCGCTCAGGGTCTCGTCGATTCGGACGAAGGCGCGCAGCGTCTCACGGCTGCCATCCGCGAGCGTCGGCAGCCCGAAGAGCGCGAAGTCTCCCTCCTCGCGGTTGGAGTAGCCGACTCCCGCCGACAGCCTCGCGGTCTCCGATATCCGGTGGGCCACAGACGTGTCGATCACGGCACCGCGGGCGAAGTCCTTCGAGCTGAAGCTCGACGAGTCCAGGGCGTCCGAAGACGACGCGTAGTCGACGTATCCGGCGGAGACCCTCCAGCTGGTGGCGCCGTCGGTGCCTCCCCAGCGCAGCTGGGTCTCGGAATCACCGAACGTGTTGATCGTGCTGCGCAGCAGCACCCCCGAGGTGTCCTCCGGCTTCTTGGTGATGATGTTGATGACGCCGTTGAACGCGTTGGCACCCCAGGCGGCGCCGCCAGGACCGCGCACGACCTCGATCCGCTCGATGTCCTCGACGAGCAGAGGCAGGCGCAGGAACTCGGGACCGCCGAACATCGGACTGCTGGCGTTGCGGCCGTCGACCAGGGCGATCGTCCGATCCGATGTGACGTCGTGCAGGCCGCGGATGCCGACCGAATAGCGGTTGCGGTCGGCGCGCAGCATGTCGATTCCCGGCAGGAACTGGAGCAGCTCCGGGATGGTGGTCAGGCCCGAGTAGTGGATGTCCTCGGCCGTGAGCACGCTGACGGGGACCGGCGCGTAGTTGATCGGTCGCGCGTTGCGGGCGGCGGTGACGACGATCGGCAGTTCCTCGAACATCAACAGGTCGTCAGCGGTCTCCTGTTGGTCGGCTGCATCCGGCTGTTGCGTTGCCGCCTGACAGCGCAGCTCGGGCAGCATCAGCCAGGCGGACGTCATCAGGGCGACCCCGACGGCGGTTCGGCACCGTGGGGCGGATCCGACGATTCGCCGGGCAGACTTCCATGATTCCATCCGCATGGGCATGCCCGCCTATCGGAAGCCGAGTCGAGTGCCCTTGATGTTGACGGGTCCTCTTCGCCGCCGATCTGCGGTCGAGAATCAGGTCGTCGCCGATGGTCGTCGAGGCCTCGGCGCGTGGTAAGGGAGAACCCTGATCAGGTCAGGCGGCGACTAGGAGTCTGCGTCACGGGTAGCCACGCGCGCGAGAATCCGACTTCTGGAATTGCGGGGGGCTACGTGGCGGCGGGTTGAGCGCCGACGCCTTGCTGGAGCGCTCGCGATGGTTGGCGACTGCTCGAGGCCGCAGGCGCCGGCATGAGGCTTCGACGACCTTCCTCGTTCACACCGCCACCCCCTTCGCTGCCATCCGCCGCAGGTTCAGCGCCAGGCAGATCAGGCTCCACTCGCCTGCGACCTTGCGCAAACCGCGAAGACTGAAGGCGCGGAAGCCGAGCACCTGCTTCACCCACCCGAAGACAGGTTCGACGATGCCCTTCCGCTGCTTGTAGCGCGCGCGACCGCGCTTGGTCCGCAGCTTCTTCAGCATCGCCTGGCTGCATGGCGAGTCATCACTCGGAGGACGCACGGCCTTGCCCTCGCGACCGAGCGAGACGTAGCCATCGATACCGAGCTCTTCGAGCAACTGAAGATCGCGCTCGTTCTTGTAGCCGGTGTCGGCGAGCACGCGCTTCGGGATCGCGTCAGTGCTCTCGAAGGCAGCGTTGACGGCCGGCATCAGCAGGCCCATGTCTTTCGGGTTCTGGCTCACGGTCGCGGCGACGACGATCTGCGCCTTCGCATCGACGGCGACCTGCGCGTTGTAGCTCTGCTGAAAGACCTTGCCAGCCAGCGGCATGATGCGGCTGTCCGGATCCGTGAAGTTCTCCTGATCGCGCGGCTGCGGCAGCACGCGCTCGCTCTTGTCGGGATCGGCTGCGTGCTCGCCCTCCTTCTCCGCTGCCTGCTTCGCGGCAGCTTCGGCAGCCTTGCGCTCTTCGAGACGCTTCTTCGCCGCTTGGATCGTCTGCAGCCGCGTCTTGCGGCTGGCCAGCTCCGCTGGCAGCTCGTCGCCACGGAAGTCCGGGCCGAAGGACTGATCGTCGATGTCGTCCTGGTCGCGTGCCGCCTGCGTCAGCTTGCGGATCTCGCTGCGCAGCCGCTTCTCCTCCATGAGCATGCGGTCGTAGCTCATTGCCTTGTGCTTGCTCGCGTTCGCCTTCACCTTGCTGCCGTCGATCGCGACAGTGCCCATCTTCACGAGCCCGGCCTCCTTCGCGAGCTGCACCACCTGGACGAACAGGCGCTGGAACTCGTCGAGATTCTCTTCGCGGAATCGGCAGATCGTGCGGTGACTCGGCGACAGGCCGGCGGCGATCACGCGGAAGGCGACGCTGTCCTCGACCTGCGCAGCGATCTTGCGGGAGGCGAAAGTGCCCGTGCAGTACGCGTAGATCAGGAGCGCCAGCATCACGCGCGGCGGGTAGGCCTGCTCGCCCTTGCCGCCGCTGCGGTACTTCGCCAGCAGGCGATCGATGTCGAGCTGCTCGACCGCGTCGATCACGAACCAGGCAAGGTGGCTGTCCGGCAGCCAGTCGCTCGGTGACGGCGGCAGCAGGAAACCCTGACGGCGATCCTCTTGCTTGCGGAACGAGCCCATGCCCCACTTACGATAGGGTGCTGGGCCGCAGGGTTTTCCTTCGCCGGAATCTTCAGCCTCGGGGCATCATCCCGTGGCGCAGACTCCTAGC
>JAGQRA010000813.1 GCA_020425885.1 Planctomycetota bacterium
CACGGTTGGATAGGGGGGCTTGGTTGCCGCGGGATTGCTTCTTCAACAAGACCAGGTAACCAAGCTCTACCAATGCTCTTGCGGAGGTCGGACTGCATGTAGGCCTGCACCGACTCCATCGAGTCCCACACGTAGATGCCGCCCCACTCACCAGTGCCCTCGTCGTAGACGTAGTACTTCTGGACGAGCCCCGACAGCGCCTGGAACAACGGCAGCCGTTCCAGGTAGCGGCGCTGCATCTCCTCGACCGGCAGCTCCGTACGGAACCGGACGCTGACGATGATCCTGCCGCGAAGGGCCACGTCGTGCGGACTTGACATGGCGTGATTGTGGACGAGCGCACGACGGACACCAGACCCATCTGCAGTCAGCCATTCCCACCACCCTTGCAACCACCCCGATCAAGGGGCTCGAACCCCCCGCCCACACGCGGGCGACCGGATTGTGACGAGTACCGGGAGATCGCCTGTTCCTCGTGCGCATCTCCGATCACGAGGATCCGTGACGAGTCCGGCGCCTCGTTGGGCTTCGAGTGCGGCCACTGCGGTCAGAAGTTCCCGTCGGGCACTGGTTGCCCAATGACCGGATGGGAGCATTCGATCCATGGTTGGACGCGAGCCTGACCCCCATCCGACCAAATCAGTTCGGTGCGCCGAGCGGGTCGCACAGGGGGGGCTGGATTTTCCGTGCACTCCGCGTGCGTTGGCGCCGCGATCGCTCTTGGGAAGGGACCACCATCCCCTGAGCTGACCATGAACACGATCACGATCCGCCCCGTTCTCGCCGCTGCCTGCGCGACCGTCCTCGTCACCGGCGTGGCCTTCGCCCAGACCAATCACAACCTCCTCGGCACCACGCAGACGACGATGTCGCTGCAGCAGTCGCGGCATTCGGGCTGCGTGACCCTCGGCAGCTGCACGCCGCCGGGGCTCCTGCCCAATCCGGTGTTCTACGCCGGTGGCGTCGCCTACGACGGCACCAGCGACACGATCTGGGCCACGGACGGCTGGATGCTCGGCCGCTATCAGGGACCGTCGGGCTGCGTTCCCGCCTGCACGCCGGTGCCGTGCCCGAAGTCGTCGACGACGGCGAACGCGACCGGCCTCGACGTCGTCGAGTCGCTCGGCGAACTGTGGATCACCGACGATGCCGGCTGGCTCACGCGCACGACGCTGGCCTGCCCGCCGACGGTCACCGCGAGCTGTCCGCTGCTGCTGCCCACCGGCACGGTGCCGACCGACGTCGCCGTCGACGACGGCCGCGGCATCTTCTTCGTCTGCGCCTTGAACTCGACGCTCGGCATCAGCGAACTCTACGTCTACCAGCTCGGCTCTGCCTGCGGTCCCGAGTTCTCCGTGACGCCGCTGATCAGCTGCACGAGTTCGTCGGTGCCCGCCGTCGGCATCGCCGCCGACTGGGGCAACCAGCGCATCTACTGGACCAACGGGCCCGACACCTTCAGCTTCCCCTACAGCTACAACCCGAGCGGCCCGTCGATCGCCTATGGCCTGCAGACGTGCTGCACCTTCGTCGTCTCGCCGAACGATCCGTACACCGACCTGACGTTGCGCCCGCGGATCAGCTCACCGGCCGGCAACCCGTGCTCGAACGGCACCTGCCCGAGCTGCCTCAACTGGCACTCGCTGCGCAACGCGCCGATCCTCGGCAACACGCTGCAGCTCGGTCTCGACGACGCTCCGGAATCGGCGCTGGCGTGGTGCATGGTCGGGCTCGGCCCGTGCTCGCCCGGCCCGACGTTCCCGCCGCTCTGCGGTCCGCTCTGGGTGACGCCATCGACGGCGCTCGGCGCCTACCCGACCGGCGGCTCGGTCGGCTGCAACGGCACGGCTACGGCCCTGCTCGCACTGCCGCTGATCCCGGCGCTCGCCGGACTACCGTTGTCGTCGCAGTGGATCGTGCTCTGCTCCGGTAGCACGGGGACTGCCATGAGCAACTGTCAGAGCTGGATCCTGCTCGGCAGCTGATCGCCGCGGGGCGGATCGCGCCGGACCGGTCCGCGCACGGTCGGTTGCTGCCACTTGCGCGATCTGCCGTTTCGAGGCCCAATGCCATCGTGGCCACCCACGACCAGGACCAGGAAGAACGACTGCTTGCCCGTGCCAGCCAGGGCGACGGCGTCGCCATCGACCAGCTCGTCGTGCGCCACCTGCCGGCGCTGATGACCTACGTGCGGGTGAACATGGGTGAGCAGCTGCGGCACAAGGAGTCCTGCGCCGACGTCGTCCAGTCGGTCTGCCGCGAGGCGCTGGCCGAGTCGGGCCGGTTCGAGTACCGCGGCGAGGCCGCGTTCCGCAAGTGGCTCTACGCCCTGGCGACGAGCAAGCTGCGCGACCGGTTCCGCTACTTCGGCGCCGAGAAGCGCGACGCTGCGCGCGAGCTGCATCCGCAGGCGAACGGACTCGATCTCAGCGCCTTGCTGCCGTCGTTCACCACGCCGAGCCAGGTCGCGATCCGGGGCGAGGACATGCAGCAGCTGGAAGTGGCGTTCGCGAAGTTGCCCGAGGAGTACCGACAGGTCGTGGTGTCGGCGCGCATTCTCGGCATGCCACACGCGGAGATCGCGGCGGAGATGGGGCGCAGTGAAGGCGCGGTGCGGGTGCTGCTGCACCGGGCGTTGGTGCGGCTCGGGTGGTTGTTGAGCGCGGCCCGGCCGACGGGCGAGTAGCGCTCACGGCTCAGCCAGAGCCTACCGCAGGCGGTCGCGACTCACGTTGGTGAGGTGCGGCGTCAACGGATCCTGGAACAGACCCGCCTGCCAATACAGCGACACGCCGACGAGCGCGGTGCTGTTCGGCATCGCGACGATCAGTGCGTCACCGCCTGTCCCATGCGGGATCAGCATCGGCGTGAAGGCGATCGAGGAAGCCGGGTTGATGCCGACGGTGCCGTGGGGCGGGAGCGGGATCGAAGCCGGCGCGAACGAGGCGTAGGGAATCGCCAGGTCGAAGAGGTGGGGTGCACCGTAGCGGGCGTAGATGTCGAGCGTGTGGCTGTGGCCGACGCGCGGCAGCAGTGAGGCATCGAGCTGGCGGAGCAGGTTGAAGTAGAGCCGGTTCTCGTCCCCCCAGCCGTTGCCGACCACGAGGTCGAGGTCGAGATCGCCGTCGAGGTCGCCGAGCGCGATGGATTCCGTCTTGAGGCTGCTCGTGGGCAGCCGCGTCGTCGCATCGGTGAACGTCCCGGCGCCGTCGTTGAGGTAGAGGCGGTTGCGCTCCCCGACGGTGATGCGGCTGTTGCCGACTACCAGGTCGAGGTCGCCGTCGCCGTCGACGTCGCCGAGCGCCACCGAATAGGACCCGTCCACGAAGGCCGGCAGTCGGCTTGCCGTTGCATCGGTGAAGGTGCCGTTGCCGTAGTTGAGGTAGAGGCGGTTCTGCGCCCCGGCAGTGCTGCCATTCTCGACCACCAGGTCGAGGTCGCCATCGCCGTCGACGTCGCCGAGCGCTACCGATCGGGTGGGGTCGTTGTCAGCCGGCAGGCGAGTCGCCGTGACATTTGTGAACGTCCCCGAGCCGTCGTTCAGGTAGAGCAGGTTCTGTCGCGGGGCCAGGGCGTTGCCGATCACGAGATCGAGGTCGAGGTCGCCATCGACGTCGCCCAGCACGACGGCGTTCGTGGCGCTGTTGTCCACCGGCATCAGGCTGGTGGTGTCGTCGGTGAAGGTGCCGGTACCGGTGTTGAGGTAGAGCTTGTTCTGGCCCCAGTTCCCGAGCACGAGGTCGAGGTCGCCGTCGCCATCGACGTCACCGAGGGCCACTGACCAGGTATTGTCGCCGTCGGCCGGCATGCGGCTCGCGGTCGCATCGGTGAACGCCCCGTTACCGTCGTTCAGATAGAGCCTGTTCTGCCCCGAGTTGATGTTGCCGATCACGAGGTCGAGGTCACCATCGCCGTCGACGTCGCCGAACGCCAGCGAGCTGGTTGTGTCGCCGTCAACGGGCATCTGGTTGTCGGTCACGTCGGCCAACATCCCGCGGCCATCGTTGCGGTAGAGCCAGTTCTGTCCGCGGTTGGCGACGACGAGATCGAGGTCGAGGTCCCCGTCGACGTCGCCGAGCGCCACGGCGTAGGTGTAGTCGGTCATCCCCGGCAGCGGGCTCGCCGTCGCATCGAGGAACCCCCCGGAGCGTTCGCGCAGGTAGAGGCGGTTCTGCTGCCCGGGGTTACCGCTGTTCCCGGCCACGAAGTCGAGCGCGAGGTCGCCGTCGACATCGCCGAGCGCCAGCGAGTTGGTGCGGGAGCGGATCACCGGCAGCAGGCCCGAGGTCACGTCGGCGAAGGTGCCGGTGCCGTCGTTCTCGTAGATCCTGTTGAGGCCCCAGTTCCCGATCAGCAGGTCGAGGTCGAGGTCGCCGTCCAGGTCGAAGAACACCAGCGCGTAGGTCATGTTGCTGTCCACTGGCATCTGGCTCGCGGTCACATCGATGAACGTGCCAGTGCCGTCGTTCAGGTGGAGGCGGTTCTGCTGCGCGGGGTAGCCGGCGTTGCCGACCACCAGATCGAGGTCGCCGTCGCCGTCGACGTCGCCGAGCGCCATCGACACGGTGACATCCCAGAGCGCGGGCATCCGACTCGTGGTCTCGTCGAGGAACGTGCCGGCGCCGTTGTTCCGGTAGAGGCGGTTCTGCCCGATGTTCCCGACCAGCAGGTCGAGGTCCGCGTCACCGTCGACGTCGCCGAGCACGATCGAGGTGGTCTGGTCGTTGTCCACCGGCATCCGGCTCGCGGTCGCGTCGAGGAACCTGCCGGTGCGGTCGTTCAGGTAGAGGCGATTCTGCTGCCCCGGGTTGCCATTGTTGCCGACCAGCAGATCCAGGTGCCCGTCGCCATCGATGTCGCCGAGCGCCACCGAACTCGTGGCGTCGAAGTACACCGGCATGCGACTCGCGGTCTCGTCGGTGAACGTCCCCGTACCGTCATTGATGTAGACGCGGTTCTGCGCGGATGTGCCGCCGTTGCCGAGCACCAGGTCGAGGTACCCGTCGCCATCGACGTCGCCGAGCACCACCGAGTTGGTCTGGTCGTTGTCCACCGGCATCCGGCTCGCGGTCACTTCGGTGAACGTGCCGGTGCCGTCGTTGAGGTAGAGGCGGTTCTGCCCGATGTTCCCCGCCACCAGGTCGAGGTCACCGTCGTGGTCGACGTCGCCGAGGGCGACGGCCAAGGTCGCGTCGTCGGCCAACGGCAGATGTCGCTTGCCGAGCTCGGCGAACTGCAGGCCTGGGAGAACCTGAGCGGGCAGCGACGCAGCGGTCACTGCCATCATCGCCGCGAGAAGGCGCAACGCAGGCGGTGCAGGCCGGGCATGGGGAGGAACGCGAGACGTGGCGTGTGAGGGCATGTCGATACCTCAGGGGAGCCTTCCGGTCGTCGGTCGGCAGGAGAGTCCATTGGGCTTGGGCGCCTTCTCAACCGCGGTACGCGCCGGATCGTTACGCCAGTTTCAGGCCTTCGGCGTGCGGGGGGAGATGAGCCATCCGGGACGGGTTGGCGGTGCAACCCGCAGGCGTCGCCCGCGCGCCGTTCAAACCGGCGCTTTCCGCATCCTGCTCTTCACCAACCACCGGTCGTAGTTTAAAGTTCGAGCCGAACTCTTAATAGTCGGACTCGCTGTTCACGTCCGCTGAATAGCCGCCACCCCATGCACCGAGGCCCCACAGGGACGCTGGAGACCCAATCGTCGGGTGGCGAGTCCGTTCGCGCTTTCGTCCCCTACCCCTTGCCTCCGCAGCCACCGCTGGACCTGTCCGGCCCTCTGCAGCGGATGCTCGAGCGCGCGTACCTCGCTCTCGGTCGGCTCGACAGCGTTTCGACCCTGCTCCCGGACACCCACCTGTTTCTCTACACCTATGTCCGCAAGGAGGCGCTGCTGTCCTCGCAGATCGAGGGCACGCAGTCATCGCTGTCGGAGCTGCTCCTGTTCGAGTTGGAGCAGGCCGGTGGCGCGCCGCTCGATGACGTCATCGAGGTCTCCAACTACGTGGCAGCGTTGGAACATGGGCTCGCTCGGCTCCGCGAAGGGATGCCGCTCAGCAACCGCTTGATCCGTGAGATCCACGGCAAGCTCCTGGCCCGCGGCCGCGGCAGTGACAAGCTTCCCGGAGAGTTCCGCCGGAATCAGAACTGGATCGGAGGAGCGCGCCCGGGCCGGGCCCACTACGTCCCACCACCACCCGACCAGGTGCAGGACTGCATGGGCGAACTCGAGCGTTTCCTCCACAGGAAGAACGAGCTGCCCGTCCTGATCCGCGCCGCGCTTACCCACGTCCAGTTCGAGAGCATCCACCCGTTCCTCGACGGCAACGGTCGCGTCGGCAGGTTGCTGATCACGTTCCTGCTCTGCAGCGAAGGTCAGCTGAGGCAGCCCATGCTCTACCTCAGCCTCTTCCTCAAGCAGAACCGAGCCGACTACTACAGACTGTTGGATGCCGTTCGGCAGGATGGCGACTGGGAGGCGTGGCTGGAGTTCTTCCTCGATGGAGTCGCCAAGACCGCCGACGGTGCTGTCGATACTGCGAAACGGCTGATGGCACTGTTCGAGGCGGACCGCGCCAAGATCCAGCATGCCGGGCGAAAGGCGGGTTCGGCCTTGCGGGTCCACGACGCGCTCAAGGCTCGTCCGGTCAGCCAACTCCAGGACATCACCCGGTCATCCGGGCTGTCCTTCCCGGCTGCCACCTCGGGCATGCAGCTTCTGATCGACCTGCAGATCGCTCGCGAAGTGACCGGCAAGCTGCGCAACCGGGTGTTCGCGTACGACGGCTACCTCGAAGTGCTCAACGAGGGGACGGAGAACGCCTGACCGCGCGTCACGGCTCCTGTCACCACACTTCCGCTACACGCTCACCCCGAGTCGGTCGAGCTCCGCCGCCAGCCGCGCCAGCGCCCGGCACAGCTGCGTGCGAACCGCGCCCGCCGACTTGCCGAGCACCGCGGCGGCCTCGTCGCTCGAACGACCGAGCACGCGGCACAGCGTGACGACCTCGCGATCCTCGGGTGAGAGCTGCGCGAACGCAGCCTCGACGAGCGCGGCGTTCTCGTGAGCGATCGCGTGCGCGCTCGGCGTGCCGACCGAGGCGTAGAGCTGTTGCAGTTCGCTCTGGTCCCGACCGTCCCGCTCGCGTTCCGGGTTGCGCCGGTCGGCGCGGTGGTACTTGGCGCGATCGCGGATCTTGTGGATCGCGGTGCGGAACAGCCACGCGCGCAGCGCCTCGGGGCCGCGGTAGTCGAACCCTGGCAGCTCGGTCACCAGTTCGCGGCAGACCGACTGCACGAGGTCGGCGCTCGATTCGCGCGCGCGCAGATCCTGCGCCATGTTGAGGCGCACGTAGACCTCGAGTCCGGGCAGCTCCTGCTCGAGCTGCGCCGCGAGCGCGGCGCGCGCGGTGTCGTCGTCGGGGGCGGGCACGCCGCGGATTGTCGACACGGCGGGGCGGCCTGTCGAGGCGCGGTGAGAATCGCGGTCGCGTCAGCCATCGGGTTCCTGCTGACGTGGCGGCCGTGGCGCGTCGGCGTAGACTGCCGGACCATGACCCCGACGAGTCGGCTGCTGATCGGCATGACGCTCACCGCGCTGACCGCCAACGCGCAGGCGGTACCGCTCGGCGCGCCGCGCGCGATCGATCCGCTGTCG
>JAGQRA010000814.1 GCA_020425885.1 Planctomycetota bacterium
GCCTCAGTTGTAGATGACCTCTACGGCGCGCGTGAACGCCAGCCCGTTGCCGCCACCCGACCACGGGCACGAGGCGACGGCCTGCAACGCCAACGCGCCGGGCGGCAGCGCCGCCGGAATCGTGAAGGCCAGCGTGAACGGCGACGCGCCGCCGTTGCAACGCCCGTTGTCGGGCACCGAGCAGACCCCGACCGCCAGCGGCACCAGGCTGCCGCCCGGCAGGATCAGGCTGTTGACCAACCCGGGCACGCCGAGGTTGACGCAGCCGAGCCCGGCGATGTCGACCGTGCCGAGCAGCGCGTAGAAGCCGTTCAGCTGCCCCATCACGAAGTAGCTCACCGTATCGCCGCGCAGGCATGTGACCGGCAGCGTCGTGCAGGAGAACTGCGAGCCGCAGGCGATGTCGCGCGCCGAGGCGGTGGCCGAACCCTGACACGTGACGCTGATGCCGGCCCAGTCGTTGGCCTGCGCCGACAGCGGTGAGGAGATCGCGAGAACGAACAAGGTGGAAAGGAAGCGCATGGCACCAGCATGCCCGATCCGCGCGCCGATGATGCAGGCGGCCGGTTCGGCGGGTGTCACGGATTGGTCGCGGATCAGGCCACCACTCAGTGCACGACGACTAGGGACGGATTCGAGGCCGCGAAGCCGGTCGCTGGACCTTGGGCGACGGCCTGCCAGGACAGCACGAGGCCGGCGAGACTCGGAGCGGGCGGCAGCGGCAGCGACGTCGTGAACGACGTGGCCGGCTGCACGGTGATCGCATGGAACACGAACCCGGCAGGATTGAGCCAGAACGGATCGACGAACGGCGCCACGACCACCGGCGCGCCGGCGAAGCCGAGCAGCACGATCACGAGGTCGCCGGCCTCGGACGAGACATCGGCGGTCAACGAACCGAGCGCCAGGGAGCCATCGACACGGATCGCCGGCATCGGCGTCCGCCCGCCCGTGAAACCACCGGTGACGGCGTTGACGACGGCGCGCGGTGCCAGGCGCAGCTGAGTCGAGAAGACGTTGATGCCACCGCGATCGGCCGGGTAGCCGGTCCTGATCGACTGTGCGGTGCCATCGACGAACTGCGCGTCGGTGGAGTAGAGGTCGAGGCCGGCGGAAGCCGGCACTGTCACCTCGAACGGATTGCCGGGGTAGTAACCTTGCGCGCCCTGGAACGACGAGCTGCCGCCGACCCGGATGCTGCCGTAGTCGACGTCGAGGCCCGGCGAGTTGTACTGACCGTTGCCGTTCGACTCGTAGATCCCGGTGAACGAGCTCGACTCGATCGCCGTCGTGCATCTCGTGAGCGAACAGTTGGCACTGAACGTCGAATCGCGGATCACGAGCTGAGCACAGTTGCTGGCGACGATGCCAGGCGTCCACAGCACGAGGATCGACATGACCGTGACGCGGCTGACCGCCGGAGTGGTGTCGACCGTGTCGATCAGCACCCGCCCCAGGCAGTTGCTGATCTCGAGCAGCTTCGGCAACGCCGACGGTGTCGGGATCGTCGGCGGCACCCAGCCGGACGCGGAGGTGAGGCCACGCAGCGTGACCGACTGACCGGCCGCGATGCCGCCGATGAAGACCTCGCCGGCGACCTGGGCGCTCGGATCGCAGAGGATCGTGAGGGTCTTGCTCACCACCTGGAAGCCCTGGTAGGTCCCGGGGCGGACGAGGATCGTCGCACCGCTCGGTGCGGCGGCCACGGCCGCTGAGATCTGCGAGTAGCTACCGCCCGGCCCCACGACGATGGTCTGGCTGATGCAAGGGGCGGACAACGAGATCGCGACGAGAAGGGCAAGTTGACGCATGGGCCAACTCTACGGCACCCACCCGCCCGCAGTAGCCCCCCCTGCCGGTCCTGGCAGACCCCCACCATGCCCAACGCCCGCTGATGGTCATCCTTCGGCAAACCGCCTGCCGGCCGCTGCGGTCAGGGCCCGAAGACGAGATCGAGGGCATTGAGCAGAGTCAGCTGCGAAGCACCACCGACGGTGTCGAGCCGGAATCCCTGCGACGTCACCGCGAGACCGCAGGCACCCGGCACGTTCGGCACCGCGAAGGTGTGCGTGCCGAGACCGAACATCAGCACGGGCGGCGGCGTCAACGCGATCAGGATCTCGCCGCCGAACATCGGCAGCTGGGCCGCAGCGAACGTGATCCCGACCGCGGTGGCGGTGGTCTGCGGGCTGGTGATGATGGCCGAGTTCCAGTTCGTACCGAGGACCGGCATGCCCGTGCAGAAGAAGTGCGCCGGGTTGATACCGCTGCCGTTGCGGAACGTGCAGGATGCGGGCGGACACAGACAGAAGTTGTCGAGGCCGACCTTGTCGCCGAAGCTGTTGTAGCTGTCGACATCCATCGACACGCTGGTCACGTTCTGCAGGATGCTGGTCCAGAGGGCCTGCGATACGCCGAATGCGGCCGCGTCGAACGACAACACGTAGTGGCTCCAGCTCATCGGCGGCAGCCCCGGCACGAGGTCCGCGGTCGCGAGTCCGGCGGGCCCCTGGATCGTGAGCTGGCCGAACTCGGAACGCTGCGTTCCCGATGCCGACGCGATCAGCACCAGGTCCACTGCGACCTCCCCACCATCGAACGCCGACAGGTCGCCGAGGAACGCAGCCGGCGCGAAAGCCGTGTAGGGTCCGCTGACGAGGTCCTCGAACTCGAGGAAGCCGCCGCCGTTGCCGCCGGTCGTGCGCCAGGTCTGGTTGCCGCCCCCCGGCGTGCTGGTCCAGCCTTCGGGGCCGGTGTCGAACGTCGAACAAGCACCCTGGGCTCGCACCGCGGCGGCGAGGGGCAGCAGGGCGAGAACGAGCACTGCGGGTAGCTTCGGCATCGGCAGCTACGATCCTACCAGGGCAACGCGACCACGTGTCGCCGGGGCCGGCGCAGTCTCGATCTCACTTCTTCGCCGTCTTCTTGGCCCGGCGCGCGCCGCCGCTCTTGCTCGCCGCGATCCACTGCCGCGCCTCTGCGAGCAGGTCACCGATCATGGCCCAGTCGATGCGCGGCAGGTCCATCCAGGTCCCGACCCAACCCTGCGAGCCGACGTAGGGCGGCACGAAGAAGCGCTCCGACCCGGCCTCGACGAGCAGCGACTGCATGCCGGGCGGCGCCGCGAACCACAGCGCTGGCCGGTGACCAGGCACGTTGCCCTTCTGGCCGGCGAACATCCTGCCGCCGACGATGCGCCAGGTCGGATCACCCCAGGCGATCTTCTCCTCGGTGTCGGGCAACGACAGGCACAGCTCGCGCAGCTGCTGCAGCCGATCGGCGGCGATCGTCGGCACGTTCATCAGCAGGCGTTCTACCGCGGACACCTCGCCGCGGCAGCCGGCGGCTCGTAGATCCTCACCGCCTCCGCTAGTCTGAGTCCATCCCTGGAGTCGCCCATGTCACGTCGCCGCCCGACCACCCCGCTGCACCGCCTGCCGGCGGTTGCGTTGGCCACCGTTTCCCTGTTCGCCCAGCAGAATCCGATGCCCGATCAACAGGACCCCAACCTCTGGCTCGAGGAAGTCGGAGGTGACCGCGCCCTGGACTGGGTGCGCGCCCGCAATGCGACCTCGACGGCCGAGCTCGCCCAGAGCGAACTGTTCGCCGAGCTCCAGGCCCGCACGCTCGCCATCCTCGACTCGACCGCGCGCATCCCCTTCGTCGTGCGACGTGGCGAGCATCTCTACAACTTCTGGCAGGATGGCGACAACCCGCGCGGCCTGTGGCGGCGCACGAGCTTCGCCGAGTACGAGAAGGACGCGCCGGCCTGGGACGTCGTGCTCGACCTCGACGCGCTCGGTCGCGAGGAGAACGAGAACTGGGTCTGGAGCGGCGTCACCTTCCTGCTGCCCGAGCGCGAGCGCTGCCTGATCTCGCTGTCCCGCGGCGGCGCCGACGCCGTCGTCGTGCGCGAGTTCGACATGGCGACGCGGCGCTTCGTGGCCGACGGCTTCGCCCTGCCCGAGGCCAAGACGATGGTGTCCTGGCGCGACCGTGACTCGATCTTCGTCGCCACCGACTTCGGCGCGGGCACGATGACGAACTCGGGCTACCCGCGCACCGCCCGGCTGTGGCGACGCGGCACACCGCTGGCCTCGGCCGAGCCGGTGGCCGAAGGCAAGCCGGACGACGTCTACCTGTCGGCCTCGCACGATCAGACCAGCGGCTTCGAACGCGACCTCGTGTTCCGCGGCATCACGTTCTACACCAACGAGCTGTTCCTGTTGGTCGACGGCAAGCCACGCAAGATCGAGAAGCCGGACAGCGCCACCGCCACCCTGCATCGCGAGTGGCTGCTGATCCAGCTGCGCGACGACTGGGTCATCGGCGACAGCGGCTATCCGGCCGGCGCCCTGCTGGCCTGCAGGCTCGACGATTTCCTCGACGGTTCGCGCGTCTTCGACGTGCTGTTCGAACCGACCGATCGCAGCTCGTTGGCCGGGTTCTCGCCGACCCGGAACCACGTCCTGCTCAACATCCTCGACAACGTCAAGAACCGCATCTTCGTGCTGACCCACGACGATGCGGGCTGGCGCCGCGAGACCCTGCCGGGCCTGCCGCGGTTCGGTACCGTGAGCGCCTCGGCGGCCGACGCCGACGAGTGCGACGACTACTTCCTCACCATCAACGACTATCTGACGCCGACGACGCTGTCGTACGGCAGCATCGGCAAGGGCCCGGCGCGGCAGCTGAAGTGTCAACCGGCGTTCTTCGACGCTGACGGCCTCGAGGTCCAGCAACGCGAGGCGATCTCGAAGGACGGCACGCAGGTGCCGTACTTCCTGGTCGCCAGCAAGGACATCGCCCGCGATGGCAGCAACCCGACCCTGCTCTATGGCTATGGCGGCTTCGAGGTGTCGATGACCCCGGGCTACGGCGCCGTGACCGGGGCCTCGTGGCTCGAACGCGGCGGGGTCTTCGCGGTGGCCAACATCCGCGGCGGCGGCGAGTTCGGGCCGAAGTGGCACCAGGCGGCGCTGAAGCAGAACCGCAACAGGTGCTACGAGGACTTCGCCGCCGTGGCCAGGGACCTGATCGCGCAGAAGATCACGACCCCCTCACATCTCGGTATCCAGGGCGGCAGCAACGGCGGTCTGTTGATGGGCAACATGCTGACGATGTACCCCGAGCTGTTCGGCGCCATCGTCTGTCAGGTGCCGCTGCTCGACATGCTGCGCTACCACAAGCTGCTCGCCGGCGCCTCGTGGATGGGCGAATACGGCGACCCCGACGATCCCGAGGAGGCCAAGTTCCTGCGCCGCTACTCGCCCTACCACTGCGTCGCGAAGGACGTGAAGTATCCGCCCGTCCTGTTCACCACGTCGACCCGCGACGACCGGGTCCATCCCGGCCATGCCCGCAAGATGATGGCGCGGATGATGGAGCAGGGACACGACGTCCTCTACTACGA
Organism: Planctomycetota bacterium; assembly: GCA_020425885.1. The sequence goes on from JAGQRA010000814.1 coordinate 5,414, forward strand.
GAACATCGAAGGCGGCCACGGCGGCGCCGCCGACAACAAGCAGGCCGCGTTCATGGCGTCGTTGGCCTACGCGTTCCTGTGGCGTGAGCTGAAGTAGATGGCGGAGAGGGGGGGATTCGAACCCCCGGTGCACTTGCGCACACACTGGTTTTCGAAACCAGCCCATTCAGCCGCTCTGGCACCTCTCCGCGAGGGGTCCCCGCGCGGGGGCGCGGCGGACCTATGGGGCGAGGGATCGTGCCGGGGACCGTGCGCCATTGCAAGACTCTGCCCGGCGACTGCGGCGGCGGGGTGACCGGGCGACGAAGGGCCGGGCCTCAGCCGCGACGAACGCGGAAGAAGGCGCGCAGCATCGCGGCGCTCTGCTCCGCGCCCGGTCCCTCGACGACCTCGCAGCGGTGATTGAGACGTGGATCCTCGAGCACGCTGGCCAGCGACCGCACCGCGCCGAACTTCGGATCTCGGGCGCCGAAGACGACCCGGTCGATCCGCGTGTGGAGGATCGCGCCGGCGCAGAGGAAGCACGGCTCGAGGGTGCAATAGAGAGTGCTCCCGGGCAGTCGCTTCTCCCCCACAGCAGTGAGCGCCTGCTGCAGCGCCACCATCTCGGCGTGGGCCAACGGCGAACGGTCGGCCTCGACCCGGTTGCTGCCTTCGCCGAGGATCGACCCGCCGCGGACGACGAGCGCTCCGACCGGCACCTCCGCGGCCATCGCGGCCTCGGCCGCGAGCTCGAGGCAGCGCTTCATCCAACGATCGTCTTCGCTTGTCGGCGACGTTGTGCTCATCTATCGTCTGCCACTCCACCGACTCCGGGACCATTGAGCAAGCGCGACTTCCTTTCGACGGCCGATCTCACCCGTTCTCAACTGGACGACCTGCTGGACCTGGCCTCCCGCTCCAAGGGCAAACGCCTGGGACAGGTCCTCGCCGGCAAGACGCTCGGCATGCTGTTCTTCCAGCCGAGCCTGCGCACGCGCGTCTCGTTCGAGGTGGCGATGGACCAGCTCGGCGGCCACGTCATCAACCTGTCGAGCCACGATCTCTACGAGCTCGAGCCGGCGGAGCAGGCGGTGATGGACGGCCGCGCCGAGGAGCACGTCAAGGACGCCGC
>JAGQRA010000815.1 GCA_020425885.1 Planctomycetota bacterium
ACGCGTTCCAGGACTGGTAGAGCTCGGAGTTGGCGGTGCGCAGGTACTCCCCGGGCGCGAGCTCGGGCGGGTTGCCTTCGTAGAGCTTGTCGAACTTCTCCTGCGTGACCAGGTAGGTCGCGAAGCGCTGCGACTCGCCGTCGCGCACGAACGCCACGCGCTGCGACGCGGTGACGCCGGCCTCCACCGACACCGTCGTCACCGAGTGGCCGTGCGCGTCGGTGCTCTCGGCGACCTCGACCTTGGGGAAGACGTCGAAGCTGAACTTCTTCCACTCCTTCTGCTGGTCGGTGAGGTCTCCGGTGAGCGGCAGCTGCTCGGCCTTGACGCCGGCCGGCAGCTCGGCGACCAGCTGGTCGAAGTTGGCGACGTCCATGCGCTTCTGCCCGAACATCTTCGCCTGCGTCTCGTCGGCGATCGGCAGCAGCATGCTCTTGTCGGGGCGCGGCACGTCGTCGGCCGCGTTGGCGTAGTAGCTCGGCAGCGCCTTGCCGGCGAACACCGGCACGCCCTCGGCGACCAGCACGATCGGGTCGGCCTGGCCGAAGTGGCGGCGCGTGTTCTCGTCGCCCCACGTCGTCATCGCCGAGCCGTTGAGGTGCAGCACCATGAAGAACGTGCCGCCCGCGAGGTAGACCGGCAGCAGCGCCTTCAAGCCGGGCTTCTCCTCTTCGTCGGCCTTGTCCGACAGGCGCACGAAGAACAGCAGGATCGGGATCGAGCCGATCAGGAAGCCGATGTCGGTCGGCTTGACGAGCTTGGTCACGCCACCGAGGCCGATCATCGGCAAGACGTAGGCAGCGACGGCCCAGCCGATCACGCCGACGACCAGCGCCGGGCCGAGGATCTTCTGCAGGATCTCGGCGAAAGGCGTGTCACCCGGCTTGTTGCCGGGCTCGATGTCGGCGCGCTCGAGCACCTTCCAGCTCCACAGCAGGATCACGACCGACGCCAGCAGACCGATGCCGGCCGCGATGAACGCCGCCTCCCACTGCCACACGTTGCGCGTGTAGGCGGCGAGGAACGCCGCCGCGAAGGCACCGATGTTGATGCCCATGTAGAAGATGTTGAAGCCGGCGTCGCGCTTGGTGTCGCCCTTCTCGTAGAGGTTGCCGACCATCGCGGAGATGTTCGGCTTGAACAGGCCGTTGCCGATGCACAGCAGCGTCAGGCCGATGCCGAACCCGCCCGGGACGCTCTTGCCGAGGCCGAGCAGGAAGAAGCCCGACGCGAACACGAGGCCGCCGATCAACACCGACCTGCGATAGCCGAGCACGCGATCGGCGAGCAGGCCGCCGAGGTAGGGCGTGAAGTAGACGAACGCGAGGTAGATGCCGTAGATCTCGTTCGCGAAGTCCGCCGCCAGCCCGAGGCCGCCGCGCTCGTTGTCCTTCGCGTACAGCATCAGGATCGAGACGATGGTGTAGAAGCCGAGCCGCTCCCACATCTCGATGAAGAAGAGGCGGAAGAGACCTTTCGGGTGTCCGGTGAACATGGTGGCAGTCGGGGAGAGGGGCGAGCGGGTGGAGGATCGAGTCAGCGGCGCATCACTTCACACCGTGCTGCCACTTCTTGAGCATCGGGGCGGTGATCATCAACGCGACACCAGCGCCGACAGCGATCCAGCAAAGCATGTTGTAGACCTCGAGGTAGCTGTCGAGCGTCTGCTTGGTGACCTCGGATTCGGG
>JAGQRA010000816.1 GCA_020425885.1 Planctomycetota bacterium
CCGGCTCGACCGGTTCGACGCCGACGCCGACGGCCGTCGCCACGAGGACGGGCAGCACCGTCGCGACGACGAGGCAGCGGCGCGGCCGGGCTTCGCCGGGCCAGGCCAGCGCCGACGCCAGCGCGGCGACGACGAGCGGCAGCGAGGCCGTGACCGCGAAGTCGAGCGGCAGCGCCAACGCGACCGGGTCGCCGCCGTAGCCCGGCTGTGACCGGGCGGCGAGCAGCGCGCCGAGCGTCGCGGCCAGCACGAGCGCCGCGCCGATCGAGAACGCGAGGCGGCGGCGACGACCGGCTCCCGCGAGGCCATCGAGACGCCAGCATGCCACCAGCACGTAGCCCAGGAGCCAGCCATGGAGGTGGCACGTTCCGGCGGCCACCACGCCGAGCATGGCCAGCAGCCACGGCAGCAGCCGGCGGCGGCCGGAGCCGATCCAGGCCAGGCCGAACGCACCCAGACCGAACGTCAATGCCGGCCCCGCTCCGGTTGCGCTCTGGCTCTGCTCGACGTGCCACGGATGGATCGCCAGCAAACCGGCGGCGAGCAGCGCGGCCCCGCGGCCGACGAAGGCGGCCCCGACCAGCGCCAGCAGCGGCACGGCGACGAGACCCGCGAACGCGAACGGCAGCCGCAGCCAGCCTTCGCCATGGACCGGCAGCAGGTCGTGGTCGAACAGCAGGCGCAGCACCCGATCGGCGAGGCCGAAGCCGTGCGGTGCGACCGTCGTCGCGCGCTGCCAGACCTGAGCCTCGGCCGCCGACACCGACCAGACCTCGAGCTGCCACAGGCGCAGCCCGGCAGCGACCAACGTGATCAGCAGCAGGATGACGAGCTGCGACGATGACCAGGCCTCCTCGCCCCGAGCGGTCGCGACACGCTCGCGCCTCGCCACATTGGCCGAGACGAAGGACACGCTGGAGTCGGAGGCAGAATGGCTCATGCGACGAGGGCGCGGGCAACATAGCGGACCGGGCTTGTTGCGACACGACCCGTCCTGCATCGTTCTGGCGTGGCCCCGAGCGCGCAGTCGCCTTCGCGAAGACAACGCTGGCAGGCGATCCTGCTCGCGTTGCTGTGCTCGCTCGGGTTCCTGCGTGAATCGCTGCTGCCCGACCGCGCCCTCGTGCCCTACCCGCCCGAGCTGTTCGACGTCGTGCGCGCCGAGGCCATCGCCAAGGGCACGTTCGATGCCGCGGATGCCCATCGCGGCAACACCGGCGGCGGTGACAAGTACCTGCAGTCGCTGTGCTGGGATCGCATCATGCAGGATCGGCTGCGGGCCGGGGAGCTGCCGCTGTGGACCCGCGACATCGTCTCGGGTGCACCGTTCGTACCGCAGATGGCGCAGGTCTACGAGCCGATCAACCTACTGCTGTTGCTGCTGCCGGGCGTCGGCTGGTACGGCTGGTGGTTCCTGATCCACCAGGTCCTGTTCGGCTTCTTGTGCTACCTGTTCTTGCGCCGGCTCGATTGCGGCCACGGCGGCGCGCTGCTCGGCGTCGTCGCCGCGGTGCTCGGGCTGTGGACGCAGTGCAAGATCCACCACAACGTGATCCTGACCGCCGCCCTGCCGCTGTGGCCGATGTTGTCGGGCGTGTTCGACCTGGTGCGCGCCGAACTCACGCCGCGGCGGCGTTGGCGGACGATCGCCGGGCTCTCACTCTGGAGCGGGATCTCGTGGCTGTCCGGGTTCGCGGTCGTCAGCCTGCAGGTCACGTATCTGACCGTGGCCTTCGCCGGCGTGCTGACCTGGCAGCGCCCACGCGGGCAACGGCTGCGACCGTTGGTCGGCGTCGGCATCGGCCTCTTGCTCGGCGGCCTGCTGTCGTTCGCGCACATGATCCCGGTGCTGCAGGCGTCGATGGTCTCGGCCCGCGATTCGAGCTGGAACCCGACCTTTCTCGCCGCCCACGGGCTCGAATGGGACCACGCGTTGTCGCTGCTGTGGCCCGACCTGCTGAGCTGGCCGGCCGACGTCTTCTATCCCGATCCACAAAACGCTCTGGCCGATGCCACTCGCATGCCGTGGACCCAGCTGCTGCTGCTGTCCGAGCCGTTGAGCCCGGTGACCGGCAACCCGTTCCAATCCTGGGTCGAGACCTCGTACGCGGTCGGCACCGCGCCGCTGGCCTGCGCCGTGCTGGCTTTGTTCGATCGTGCGCGCCGCACACAGTGCTGGTTCTTCGCCGCCGCCGGCCTGCTGGCATTCGGCTTCGCCACGGCCGACGAACCGTGGTTGTCGCTGGCCCGCTTCGTCCCCGGCATCGGCTCGGCCGATCTGCGTCGACTGCTGTTCACGACGGCGATGGCGCTGGTCGTGCTGTCGGCCCTCGGCGCCGATCGCCTGCTCGCCGCCGGCCGCCGCTGCATCGTGATCACCGTGCTCGGTCTCATCGCGGCCGCTTCGATCGCCGCGTTGTGCTGGCTCCTCGTCCATCGCACCGACGAGGACTTCACGCGCGGCATCGCCGAGCTGTTCGCGGCCGACGCCGATCACCACCTGGTGCAGCAGGCACAGGGCAACGTCGAGCTGATCGTCGCCCAGATGAAGTCGGCGCAGGCCGCCGGCGAACTGGCGGTGAACTGGAACGCCCTGTTCGTCACCGGTCTGCGCGGCCTGCTCGTGACCGGCGCTCTGATCGCCGCCCTGTTCGTGCTGCGCGCCCGCTGGCGCACCGCCGCCATCGTGACCATCACCGCGGTCGACCTGTTGCTGACCGGCCTCGGACCGATGCAGACCGTACCCGCCGAACGCGTCACGACTGCACCGGCCGTCGTCACCCCGATGTTCGCGGCCGCGGCCCCGAACGGCGTGCGCCCCCGCCTCGGCCGGCTCGCCGCACCGACCGAGAGTCGCATCGCCTCGTGGTATCCCGGCAACCTGCCGGGCTGCCACGGCCTCGAGGATGCGACCGGCTACAATCCGCTGCCGGCCGCCCGCTTCGAGGAATTCTTCGAGGCCATCGAGCCGAACCGACGCCGTCAGGACGAGGCCTCGATGGGACGCAAGGTCAACGTCGCCTTCGGCGGCGCCGGCGTCGGCGCGTTCCACGACCCGGCCTCGTTGAACCACCCGCTGTGTGACCTGTTCGGCATCCGCTTCATCCTGACGCGCGAACAGGCGCCGGCCGGCACCGTGCTGCTCGACCGGACGCCGCCGTCGACCGGCGACTACCGCCTGTTCGAACGCCTCACCGTGCTGCCGCGCGCGACCTTCGTGCGCGAGGTCGACGTCGTCACCGACCGCCAGCAACGGCTGCGGCTGCTCGGCGATCGTGAGCGCGACGTCGCGCGCCGCATCGTGCTCGAGGACGCCGGGGCGATCGTGCCGGCAGCGCTGGTCAGCGCCCACGCCGACGTGCAGATCGTCGAGCATCGCGACGAGCGCGTCGTCATCGCGGTCGCGGCCGACGCCGACGGCTACCTCCGTCTCGCCGATCCGTACGACGCCGGCTGGACCGCCACCGTCGACGGCATCGATGCGCCGGTGCTGCCGGCCGATCACTACCTGCGCGCGGTCTACGTCGGCCCGGGGCGACACGAGGTAGTCTTCCGCTATGACTCCCTCCGCGTCAGGTGGCCGCGTTACGTGAGCCTCGCCGCCCTGCTCGCCGTACTGCTGCTCGCCTCCGGCTGGCTCGGGAGGCGACGCTGAAGACCGCGATTCGGAACTGGCTCGCCCTGGTCACGCTGGCGCTGCTGCCGCTGGTATGGCTGTGGCCCTGCGTGCTCGGCGACAACACGTTCGTGCCGTTCGACCCCGCGGCCTTCCCGCCGGCGTCGCTGCTGCTGACGGCCGATCAACTCGACGCGGCCAGGACGGCGGCCAACTACGACGTCACTGAGGTCTGGCCGTGGCTGCTGCCCGAGATGAAGCTGATCCAGGACGAGATCGCGGCCGGCCGCTTCCCGTCCTGGAACCCGCACGCGCGCACCGGATCGACCCTGCACGAGATCTGCGTCCACGGTCTGTTCTACCCGCCGAACTGGCTGTGGATGTTCGGCGGCGATGCCAAGACGAAGCTGATCTGGCTGACCTGGATCTCGTTCGCGCTCGCCGGCGTGTTCACGTTCGGCCTGCTGCGCAAGGTCGGCCTGTCGCCGCTCGCGGCCTGGTTCGGCGCCGCGACGTTCCAGCTGTCGGGCCCGATGCTGACCAACGCCTACTTCTGGATGCGGACCTCGGCGCTGGTGTGGCTGCCGGCCCTGCTGCTGGCACTGCTCCACTTCAGCGAGGGTGAACGCATGCGGCGCGCGCCGCTGGCCGCGGTCGCGATCTGCATCGCGATGCCGTGGTACGCCGGCTTCCCGCCGTACGCCACCGCCGGCACCCTGCTCGGGTTGCTGTTGATGGCGCGCCTCGTGCTCGAGCGCCTCGGCCGCGACGGCTCGGCGGCGGCGCGACGACTCGTGCTGCGCTTCTGCTTCGCGACCACGATCGGCGTGCTGCTGTCGATGCCGCAGGTGCTGCCATCGCTGTGGTTCTTCGGCAGCGAAGGCGCCCGCTCGGCGGCGCCATCGGCGGCGCTGGCCGCCGGCGCACAGTTCGGCCCCTACGGACTGATCGGCTACCTCGCACCGGACGCGTTCGGCCACCCACACGGCGTCGACGATCTGCCCGCGAACCTGAACCCGCTCTGCTACCTGTGGGGCAGCCGGACCAACGCCGCCGGCGCCGCCGTGCCGCCGAACTACAACTACACCGAGTACTCGGTCTTCCTCGGCACCATCGGCCTGTTGCTGGCGGGCTTCGGCGCGATCCGCGGCCGCGGCCACATGCGCTGGTTCCTGCTGATGACGTTGCCGCTGCTGTTCGGACTGGCGTTGTTCGTCCCGGTGTTGAACCTCGCCTACCGCCTGCCGGTCATCTGCAACGTCGCGCCGATGCGCTGGCTGGCGCCGGCGACGCTGCTGCTCGGCTGGCTCGCGGCGATCGGGTTCGATCGGCTGCAGCTCGTCGAACGCCGCAGCCTGGTCCGCCTCGCCGCGATCACGCTCGCCCTGGCCACGATCACCGCCGTGGCCGCGACGCGCCCCGCCGCGTGGCACGCCGCCGATGCCGACTGGCCGGCGCGACCGATCGCCGAGCGCTTCGGCATCCCGCTCGCCGACGCACACGGCTACTTCCACCAGGGCGCCGCCGCCGGCATCGACCGCTTCGCCATCGCCGCCGAGCAGTTCGCGGCCGCCGGCTGGCAGGCGGCGCTGTGGCTCACCGTGTGCGGCGTGGCGCTCGGGGCCTTCGCCATGCTGCACGGCACCAAGGCCCGCCCCTGGCTGCTGGCGTCGCTGCCGCTGCTCGGCATCCTGCAGCTCGGCCTGCACGGCGCGCCGCTGCTCGCCGGCCATCGGCTGGCCCACGGCACCGACACCGCGGTCCACGCCTTCCTGCGCGAACGGGCCCAGGCCGACGCCGCCAGCGGCGGCTTCATGATCGCCCGCGGCGGTATCCGCGAGGAGATCCCGAGCCAGTTGCCGCCCGGGCAGCTGATGGTGCCGGGCATCCGCGACCTGCAGTTCTACACCCACTACGACGCCCGCTCGATCGAGCCGTTGCGCCGCGTCCTCGGCGCGGAATGGAGCGTCCGCAACGCCGGCCGCGGCTACCTGCAGGCGGTGCTGCCCGACGCCTTGCTCGAACACCCGTTGTTCGACCTGCTCGGCGTGCGCTACGTGCTGTCGACAGAACCGCTGCCGCACGCCGGCCGCCGCGTCGGCCCGGAGCTGAAGACGGCGCGCGGTCAGTTCTTCGTCTACGAGCGACCGCACGCGATGCCGCGCGCGTTCACGGTGCCGACCCTGCGCGCCTTCGCCAGCGACGAAGAGCTGCTGACCGCGATGGCCGATCCGACGACGCGCTACGACCGCGCTGCGCTGGTCGGCCCCGAGGTCGAGCTGCCGACCCGAGCGATCGCTGGCGACGCCCCCGCCCGCACCGTCACCTTCGTCCGCGACGACCCGAGTGTCGTCGAACTCGACATCGCGGCCGGCGCGGCGCCGTATCTCGTCGTCACCGACACCTTCTTCCCGGGCTGGACTGCCAGCATCGACGGCGAGTCCGTTGCCATCGCGCGCTGCAATCACAGTTCTCGCCTGCTGCCGCTGCCCGACCGCGCCTGCCGGGTCCGTTTCCGCCATTCGCCGCCGCTGCTGTGGCCCGGCTTCGCCCTGTTCGCGGTCGCGATCCTGGCCGCGCTGTTCGGCCGCCGCATCTCAAGCACCACCGCGTAAGGTGCCGAAACAACGAGGTGATCGCCTCGCAACTCGAGCGCCGTGAGTCACGGCGACCAGGCCGTTGAGCCTCTACGGCAGCGGCCGCCGCGAGGGCATCGCCACCACCCTGGCCGTGGTCGCGATCACGGCGCTCGTCTACGTCGCGGCCACGGTCATCGGCTGTCTGCCGGATGAACCGATCACCACCTCGGCGTTGCGCACGGCAATCCTGACCGCGGTGCCACCGGCTCTCGGCGGGGTCCTGTTCTACCGCTTCCTGCGGAGCACCTGTCGCAGCCGCTATGCCGCGTTTCTCGGCGGCGCCGCCTATGCGCTGTCGCCGTGGCTCTCGGCCACCATCGCCATGCCGCGCGAACAGCTCGCCGCGGCGCTGGCGCCGCTCGCGCTCGAGGCCGCCTGCCGCATAGCCCGACCCGACCACCGTTGCCGCTGGTTGCCATGGGCCGGGCTCTGCATCGCGGCACCGCTGTTCGCCGGCATCACCACGGTCGCGCTGCTCGCGACCACGGTCGCCCTGCTGCGCGTCATCGGCGGTGCGATCGAATGCCGCCGCGACGACGTCCGGCTGACCTGGCTCACGGTCGGCACCGTCGTCAGCGCCGGGCTCGCGGCCACTTCGCTGCTGCTGATCGATCCGGGCCTGAGCTGGCTCGAGACCTCCTCCACGCCGAGCACCGTCGAGATCCTCGCCGCCCACCGGTCGCCGAGCCACGGCCTCGACCCGGCGGCCTTCCTGCGTTTGCCGGGGCCGGTCATGCTGCTGTTCGCCGCGCTCGGGCTGCTGCGGCGACAACGTCACGCCAGCAGTCTCGGCTGGATCATGCTCGCGGCCTGCGGCGCCGTGCCGACCGCGCTGATGTCGGTCCTGCCCGATCTCGCGGGACTGCTCGACGGCCGGCCGCAGGGCCTGGCGACCATCCCCGCCGCGGCGTTCTGGCTGACCCTGACCGCCATCACCGTGCTCGGCACCGCCGGCCTCGACGACTTCCTCGAGCTGCCGATGCGGCGACCGCGGGCGTTGCCCGTGCTGCTCGGCGTCACCGTGCTCGGGGCGCCGGCGTTGCTGCTCGTGACGCCGGTGCCGCTCCGGGAATGGCCGCTGGTCGCGACCTTCCTCTCGCTCTCGGTCCTGCTCGCCGTGTGGCGCGGCTTCGGCATGCTGCGACTGAAGAACGTGCTCGCCGTGGTCGCGATGGCGGCGTTGGTGGTGCCGGCGATCCAGGTGTTGACGGTCAACCAGCGTCCGCTGTCCGGCAAGCTGCCCGCCGCGCCCGGCGTCGAGATCGCGATCCAGCCGCCCGAGTCGATGTCGCAACACCTCGCCGCGCAGCCGCCGCGGCACTACGCCGGACTGGCGCTGGCCGTGCTCTGGGTCGGGCTGGCGTGGCTGCCGCTGCGCCGCAGGATCAGGGCCAGCGCGACGCCGAACAAGGCCAGGGCCGCCATCACGAAGAAGGCCCGACCGGCGAAGCGTTCGTAGACGTAGCCACCGAGCACGGCCGCCATGACGAGGCCGATGCCCGACGAGGCCGCGCCGAGCAACCCCTGCGCGGTCGAGCGCTGCCAGCCGGGCACCCGGTTCTCCAGCGCGCGCAACGCCCCGAGGTAGGTGCAGCCGAACGAGAACGCGTGCAGCCAGTTGGCCAGGGCCAGCAGCGGCACCGACACCGTCGCACCGAGCACGAGCCAGCGCACCGCGGCCAGCGCACCGCCGAGCATCAGCATCGTCGTCGGCCGCAGCTTCTCGACGCTGCCGCGGGCCACGAAGAACATGACGATCTCGGCCAGCACCGCTTCGGCCCACAGCAACCCGGCCGTGCTCGCGGTGATGCCGTGCGCCCGCCAGTGGATCGTCGACAGGTTGTAGTAGACGGCGTGACTGCCCTGGATCAGCGCCGCCACGGCCAGCAACAGCAGGAACGACCTCGAGCCCAGCAGGGCACCGATCGGTGCCCGGCTTTCGGCATCGGGCGGCCGTTCTTCATGCCGCGTGTCGGGCA
>JAGQRA010000817.1 GCA_020425885.1 Planctomycetota bacterium
ATACCGAGAGGCCATCGGTAAGCCGTGTGCGGGAAATCCGCACGCACGGTTTGAAAGGGGGTCTCAGGTGGTGGGGCGTCGGATTGCATTCCTCTCCTTCATCACCTGAGATCTACCAATGACCTCGAGGTCGCAGGCGAAGGCGGCCACGCTGCCGTAGACACCGGCCGCTTCACGGCGGTAGCCGTGTCCCGCGATCACCGTGCCGCCGGGCACATCGAGATGCAGGGTCTGCATGCGGGTATCCATGCGACCGAGTGGCAGGTGGGTGAACGTGCTGCCTTCGAGTTGGCCGCGGTCGGCAGGCGAGACCACCGGACTCTGGGCCATGAGGGAAGCAGCGAGGGCGGTGAGAAGGGGGAAGAGTAGATGTCGTTGGATCTGCATTCTTGAAGCTCCGACCCCGGAATGTGGTGGGGTCGTTCGCAGTGGCATCGCGCATCGAACTTGGTGGCAAAAAAATGAGAGGCACGAGGTTGCGTGGCTCGCCCGGGCGTCGCTAGCATGCTCGCCCCGCTTCTTAGCCGAGGCGGCTCGCTCGCTTCGAGTGAGGTATTGAGCAGGCTCCATCGCTACTCCCGCGTCAGTTCTGATGCACTCGGTGCAGGGCTCACGTTGGCGGTCTCGGTGGCGCTGTTCGCCTACGGAGGACTGTGGCTCGACACGCGGTTCGGCACCAAGCCCTGGTGCCTGCTGGTCAGTGTCCTGCTCGGCATCCTCGGTGGGATGCTTCACGTGATCCGCGTGCTGGCCCCGGAGCTTTGGCCCTTCGGCAAACTGCCGGGCGGGAAGAACCGCTCCGACGACGGCCCGTCCTCGCACTGAAACGTTCCCGTCCCTGCCCGCTGCCCGATCCTGCCTTTCGGCATGACTGTCTCGACGATGCCAACCCATGCCTCTGCCGGTGCCGACCTCGATCGGGCCACGCAGCTGCGTGCATTCGGTCTCGGGGCCGCCCTGGCCGTCGCGCTGGCGTCGATCGCCTGGTTGCTCGGCGCGGTGCCGACCGAGTTCCAGGACTACATGGCGTTCGGCGTCCTAGCCGCGCTCGTCGCCGGGGCCGTCGCCCTGTGGTTGAACGGCCTGTTCCTGTCGGCTGGCCAGCGCGACGGCCTTGCGGCCGATGGCGCCATCCTGGCCGGGCGGCTGCAGGGCCTGCTCGCGGCCGCGTTCGGGGTCAAGCTCGCGGTCGTCGTGATCGCGGTGTTCGCTCTGCGCCAGGCCGGCGTGAAATTCGAGGCCACCGCTACCTTTTGCGTGACGTTCGCGGCGGTGTCGCTGATCAGTCAACTGACGACGGCCAGCATGCTGGCGCGTTCGTTCGGGCGCAGGTCTTCGTCCGAAGCTCGAGTGGCTCCCGCCGTCGTAGCCGACGCCACCGGCGCGTCGGAGTCCGAATCCGCCAACCCATCCTGAGGTCGAGATCCCCCCGATGCTCGCGCGCTTCCTGATCACCGCCTGGCTCTGCCTGTTGGCCTGCGTCGGTACCGATTCGTCGCTGCCGGCCCAGGGTGGACACGAGTCCGGTGGCGCTTCTCATGCCACTTCACCGGAAGGTCACGGGCAGGAAGCCGGTCACGGCGGCCACGCGCAGAAGCTGACGCTGGAGATGTCGAACTCCGAGATCTTCAAGACCCAGTTCTCGCACAGCGTGCCCTATGCGATCTTCCCGGCGCACGCCGAGCCGGGTCACGATCTGCCCTGGTACACGGTCTACAACATCCAGCCCTGGCAGTGGATCTCGCTCGGTCTGCTGCTGGTGCTGTTCGTGCCCGTGATCGGCAGCTTCAAGAGTGGTCGCGCCAGCTGGCTGACCCGCGTCATGCGCGGCTTCTGTCTGTGGGTGCGCGACGATCTGGTCTATGCCGTGATGGGCAAGGAAGTCGGCCGACCCTTCGTGCCGTTCTTCATGTTCATGTTCTTCTTCCTGGTCACGCAGAACGTGATCGGGCTGGTGCCGGCGCTCGGCCACAGCTTCCCGTTGGCCGCCTACACGGCGACGGGCACACCGTACGTGACCGGGGCGATGGCCGTGATCACGTTGCTGATGATGCTCGGCCTCGGCATGAAGAAGAACGGCGCCCTCGGCTTCTGGAAGGGGCTGCTGCCGCACGGGCTGCCGCTGCCTTTGATCCCGCTGATGTTCCTGATCGAGTTCGCCAGCCTGCTGGTCAAGCCGTTCGCGCTCACCATTCGTCTGTTTGCCAACATGCTGGCCGGTCACCTCGTCATCGCCTCGGCGATCGGCCTGGTGTTCCTGTTCGCCAAGCTCGTCGGCGGCACGGCGCTGGCCTACGTCACCGCGCTGCCGTGCGTCGGCATGGCGATCTTCATCTACATCATCGAGGCCTTCGTCACGTTGCTGCAGGCCTACATCTTCACCCTCCTGAGTGTCACGTTCGTCTACCAGGCGATCCACCAGGAGCACTGACCGGTTCGAACCTCTGATTCCATCCATTCCCATTCGTTAGTACGGAGAACCAAATGCTCGCATTCTTTCAGGATCCCGAGGCCCTGGCCAAGGCTCACGAACTCGCCAAGCTCACGGCCGAGAACACCGGTGTCGGCATCGGCGCCGGCCTCGCTGCGGGCCTGGCCGCCATCGGCGCCGGTCTCGGTATCGGCCGCATCGGCGGCGCTGCCGGCGAAGGCATCGCCCGTCAGCCCGAAGCTGCCGACGCGATCAAGGGCAACGCCCTGATCTTCGCGGCGTTCGTCGAAGGTGTGGCGCTGTTCGCGGCCGTCATCGGCCTGATGCTCGCCACCAAGTAGTCCCAGGCTCCTGGCAGTCCCAGGCTGAGCGCGGCCGGCAGCGATGCCGGCCCGACCGCCCGATCGCCCCTACGGCCAAGCCCACGACGGAGGCCCGCGTGTATCTCACAAGCATGACCCTGCTAGCCATCCCTTCGGATGAACCGCGCCCGCTCAGTTCGCTGCTGGAGTTCGCTCCCGGAGCGATGATCTGGACGTGGGTCGCGTTCGTCATCGGCCTGATCTTCATGTGGAAGTTCGTCTACGGACCGATCACGAAGGCGCTCGAGGACCGCGACCAGAAGGTCGAGGACTCGATCAAGGCCGCCGAGGTCGCGCGCCAGCAGGCCGAGGCGCAGATGGCCAAGGCCAAGGCCGAGCTCGAGAAGGCGCAGGCCGACAGCCGGCGGATGGTCGAAGAGGCAATGGCCCGCGCCGAGCGTCAGGCCGCCGACGCGGTCCGTGCCGCCGACGAGCGCGCCAAGGCCGAGCTGCAGAAGGCCCGCGACACGATCGCCGGCGAGAAGCAGAAGGCGCTGCAGGAGATCCGCGCCGAGGCGGTGGCGCTGACCATCGCCGCGACCGGACAGCTGCTGCAGCAGAAGGTCGACGACGAGCAGAACCGCAAGCTCGTCGAGGGCTTCCTGCAGAGCGCCGCCAATTCGTCCGGGGGCGCCGTCTGATGAGCCTGCTGGCCAAGCGCTACGCCAGTGCGCTGTTCTCGCTCGCCGCGGCGGGCGGGGTCGCCGACGCGGTCGGTCGCGACCTCACGGCCCTGCACGCCGACTTCCAGACGGCCGAGGCCCGGGCGCTGCTGACCAGCCCGGACATCGGCAGCGCCGAACGCGGCATCGTGCTCGAGAAGATCGGCCACGGTCGCCACCAGCTGGTGCAGAACCTGATCGGCGTGCTGCAGCACCGCCGCCGGTTCGAGGTGCTGTTCGACATCGCCCCGGCCTTCCACGAGCTGCTGCTCGAGAGCCGGAACGAGATCGAAGGCACGGTCGAATCGGCGCGCTCGATCGACGCCGCCGGACTCGAGCGGCTGGCCGCATTGGCCGGAAAGCTGAGCGGCAAGAAGGTCACGCTGACCGCGGTGCACACCCCCGAGCTGCTCGGTGGCGTGCGGCTGCGCGTCGGCAACAAGCTCTACGACGGCTCGATGCAATCGGCGCTCGAACAACTCGAGAGTCGGTTGCTGCAGGCCGCCATCTGATCAGTCTCACACCGAGTTCGCAGAATTCGCACACAACCTACTGAATCGACATGGACCTCAAACCCTCCGAAGTGGCAACCGTGCTCAAAGCCGAGATCGAAGGCTTCCAGGGCAAGCTGCAGAAGTCGAGCGTCGGCACCGTCCTCATGGTCGGCGACGGCACCGCCCGTGTGCACGGCCTCGACGAATGCATGATGAACGAGATGCTCGACTTCGGCAACGACGTCTACGGCGTCGCCCTGAACCTCGAAGAGGACAACGTCGGCGCCGTGTTGCTCGGCAGTGACGCCAAGGTCAAGGAGGGCGACACCGTGCGCACCACCGGCCGCATCATGTCGGTGCCGACCGGTCTGC
>JAGQRA010000818.1 GCA_020425885.1 Planctomycetota bacterium
CGGCCCCGGCTGTGACAGGGGCGGCCGGACGGCTGGCCACCGAGACGAAACCCGGCGTCGCCGCGACGGCGCCGGAGGTAGCGGCGAACGCCTCCGCGATCACGGCATCCGCCAGGGCGAGGTGCAGGAAGTGGCTGGCGCGCAGCGCACCTTCGGAGCGCAGCCGACCGAGGGCACGGGCTGCGTCCTCCAGCCCGATCGTCTGTCCGGTGCGATCTGTGGCCGCCGGGAGCGTCACGACGTCGAACACGGTCGTGATGCCCGCCGAAGCGCGAGCGACATCGCGGGCACTGAGGGAGCGGATGGCGAGGTCCCCTCGTGCGGCCGCGTCGCGCCCGTCGAACGCGGCGAGGCACGGTGCGCCCTCTGCAGCGAGGTCCACGAGTCCCGGCAGGAGATAGTCACCGTCGAGGTCCTGCGCACCAGGCAGACTGGTTGCGCCAATCTCCACGCGCACGATGCGATCGAGGTGCACCTCCACCGTGCCGAGAAAGACCTCGAACTGCGTCACGACACGTGCATTCGTGAAAAGTTTCCGCGCCATCCGGCGAGAGTATCAGAGAGGCAAATGCATTGTCCGCACGGGAACCCGGGGCGTTCTTCGTGGTTCCAACGCGGGTCGTCGAACAACACCGAGGGTAGGTGACATGAATAAATCGGTTCTCGCATCGGCGGTTGCCGTTGCATTCGCCGCAGGCGTCTTCGCCGCGCAATTCGGCCTCGATCGGGCGCTGGTCCAGGAGTCGCGCGCCGGCAACAAGCCCGCAACGGAGATGTCCGCGCCCACGCAGGCGCAGGCTCCGGTGGCGAACGCTCCCGCGGCCACCCTGCCTGACTTCAGTGCCCTGGTCGAGAAGGAAGGTGCGGCGGTCGTCAACATCAGCGTGTCGCAGACGGCGCGGTCGGCCGGACCGACGGCCGGTCCGATCCCGGGGCTCCCGGATCCGTTCCAGGAGTTCTTCCGGCGCTTCCAGCAAACACCGCAGCCGCAGGGCGAGGGCCCGGCGCGCCAGGGCGTGGGGTCTGGTTTCATCATTTCGGAGGACGGGTACGTTCTGACCAATGCACACGTCGTGAAGGACGCGGACGAAGTGACGGTTCGGCTGACCGACCGGCGCGACTTCCCCGCGAAGATCGTCGGCATCGACGAGCGCACCGACGTCGCGGTGCTCAAGATCGATGCGACGCAACTGCCGACCGTGCACGTCGGCAATCCCGATTCCGTGAAGGTCGGCAACTGGGTCGCGGCGATCGGATCGCCGTTCGGCTTCGAGCACTCGGTCACCGCCGGCATCGTCAGCGCCAAGGGCCGCAGCCTGCCGCGCGAGAGCTACGTGCCGTTCATCCAGACCGACGTCGCCATCAACCCCGGCAACTCCGGCGGGCCTCTCTTCAATCTCGCCGGCGAAGTCATCGGGATCAACTCGCAGATCTACAGCCGGACCGGCGGGTACATGGGGCTGTCGTTCGCCATCCCGATCGACGTGGCCATGAAGGTGAAGAGCGACCTGCTCAAGTACGGCAAGGTGCAGCGCGGCCGCATCGGCGTCACGATCCAGCAGGTGAACAAGGATCTCGCCGGGACGTTCGGCCTCGATCGCGCCCGCGGTGCGCTCGTGTCGGGTGTCGAGAAGGACGGTCCCGCCGACAGGGCCGGACTCAAGGTCGGTGACGTGATCCTCGGCGTGAACGGTCACGCCGTCGATCAGTCGATCGATCTGCCGCGCATGATCGGCGAAGGACGCCCGGGCAGCGAGTTCCATCTCGAGATCTGGCGCGAAGGCAAGTCACGCGATGTTGCCGTGACGCTCGGCGAGATGCCCGGAGAGCCCGTCGCGCAGGCGGAACAGGCCGTCAAGCAGGCGCAACTGGGACTGATGGTCCGCCCGCTGACCGAAAGCGAGAAGTCGAAGCTGCAGACGAAGAACGGCGTGGTGGTCGAAGGCGTGGACGGTCCGGCTGCCCGCGCAGGC
>JAGQRA010000819.1 GCA_020425885.1 Planctomycetota bacterium
CGGTCCGGCGGTGGCGGCTTCGCGCAGAGTGGCGCGGCCGGCAGCGGCGGGGGTGCGATGAGCGGCGGCCGCAGGCCGAGCGGCGCGCGGCGATAACGCGGACTCAGCCGCTGCCGAGGTGCCGCCGCAAGAACACACCGACGTGGCGCCAGAGGTCGCGCCAATCCTCACCGCGCATCATGTGCTCGGACTCCGGGTACTCGTGCAGCTCGGCGCCGTAGTCGCGGGCGAAGCCGCGGCCGGGCTCCGGCGGCACCGAGGTGTCGCGCCCGGCGAGGCCGAGCAGCAGCGGCGGCCGACCGGGCGTGATGTCCGCGGCGGTGACGAGATTCGGCGCCGCCAGCAGCGCGGCGATCGCGTCGAACGGGCACGGTCGAGCGAGCGCGCCGAGTGCGGCGAAGCCCCCCATCGAGATGCCGACCAGACCGACGCGTTCGGCGCCGCGTTGCCGGCACCACGCGGCGAGCTCCGGCAGCTCCATGACCCACTCGCGCGCGACCGCCTCGATCGCCGCGAAGCGCAGGTCATCGGGTAGCGCGGCGATGCGTGCCAGCCGCCCGTCCTCGCGGCGACCGTGACCCGGAGCATCGGGCAGCACCACTTCCTGGCCATCGCCGACAAAGGCCTCGCCATCACCGAGATGAACGTCGGCCGCAGCCGCATGGCCGTGCAGCAGGATCACGCTGGCCCGCAGTCGGCCGGCGCACGGCAACACGCGGGCTGGGTGATCCGTCTGCCCGCTCAGCGCCCGACCTTGTTCGCGTCCGCATCGGCCCGACGCGATGCATGCCACTGGTAGATGCGGAAGTTCGGCGCTTCGCTGCCGACGTAGCGCAGCAGCGCCGAGGCCCGCATCGGCACCCGCACCTCCGCGCCCGCCATCGTGTAGACGCGTTCGAAGTCGACGACGCTCCACGAGCAACGTTCCGAATCGCACGCGGCGCGGATGGTCCCGATCTCGGTGCGCAGGGCGCGGGCGGCCCGCTCGCTGGCTGCGACCTTCGAGGCGGCCTGGGCCGCGAAGTCGGCGGCCGTGGTCGCCGACAGCGGCGTGCCGTCGGCCGCGACATCGAAGAAGACCGCGACCCTGGTCCCCTCGGCTGCCTGGCCGAGGCCACCGTCGGCGCGGACCACCATGTCGACGGCATACTTCTCGTCGGCCAGCAATCCGGCCGGGTCGCCACCCTCGTCGAGGCACTGCAGGAAGTCGCGCACGGCGACGGCGACGCCGCCGGGGCCAGGAATCGGCGCGGCGGTCGCGCGCGACCAGGGAGCGGAGAGGCCGGCGCCGCCGAACAGCACCAGCAGAGTCGAAGTGAGCAACTTGTTCATCGTGCGCGCAGAGACGTGGACCGGGCCGAGGTGTTAACCGGCATCGTCTGCATCATCGGCCGATCACGGCCATGAGTCCGCGACTGGTCACGAGCCCGCGCCCGTTCCAGGCGGGGTCCTCGGTGACGAGCTGACCGAACAACGGCAGCCCGATCAGACCCGGAACGTTCGGCAGCGTGAGGCCGAACGCGACCTCGCCGCCGGACGAAGCCAGCGCGAACCGGACCGAGTCCGGGCTGACCAGCAACTCGCAGCCGGGCATGCCGGCGAAGGTCAGGTTCAGCGGCAACGGGCCGGCCGCCGAGGTCGTGTTCGACAGGCCGAGCACGAACAACGCGGCGCGATTGGCCAGGACCTGGGTGCCGAGCCATTGCATCTGGGCGCCGATCCGCGCCGGCGCCAGCGGGTCGACCGCGAGCTGCGGCGGATTGACGTAGCCGGCGCAGGCGGCGCCGAACGCGGTCGCCAAAGGCAGCGCGACGTCGCAGGTCCAGACGCCGCGGCCGAGCGTCGCGGCCAGCAGCGTGCGGCTGCCGTGGATCCATGCCACCTCCTCGGTCGGCACGTTGGCCGGGCCGTCGTTGTCAGCCGACCAGTGACCGCCGGCGTCGTCGCTGGCGAAGATGCCGACCTCGGTGGCGGCGTAGACGATGTCGGGATCGTCCGGATGCAGCAGCACGCAGTTGACCGGCACATCGGGCAGGCGCCGGCCGGGCTGACCGCTGGCATCGCTCCAGGTGACGCCGCCGTCGCGGCTGTTCTGCACGTTGCCGCCGCTGAAGCCGCCAAACGTGAGCCAGACGACCTGATGGTCGGTGGCGTCGATGGCGATGCGCGTCACGTAGCGATCCGGCAGCGGATCGACCGCGGCGTTGTCGTCGACGGCGATCCACGACGGCGTGGTCGCGGTCGCGTTGGCGCTGCGATAGACGCGGCCGTCGTTGTGGCCGACGTAGACGAGGTCGGCGTTGCCGGTCGCGACCGCGACGGCGCTGATCTTGCTGCCGACCGGCGACTTGACCGCGCTCCACGCCACGCTGCCAGCGCGGCAGTTGTTCGTGCGCCACAGGCTCGAGGCGCCGGCCCACAGCCGGGTCGGCGTGTTGGGATCGAGCACGAGCGGGGCGATGAAGTTCGCCGTCGCGTCGGTGCGCTCGCTGATGTTGCCGTAGATCCAGCCGGCGCTGCCGCCGCCGTTGGTCGAGCGATGGATCTGGCACCAGACGTACTCGCCGTAGAGGTAGCTGGTGTTGGTGGGATCGACCTGGACCTGACCGCCGTCGCCGCCGAACACCATGTTGGAGCTCGTCGCCGACCCGACGAAGCGCTGAGTGCCGTTGTCCTGCAGGCCGCTCACGATCGCGGTGCCGTTGCCGGCCGCGCCGTAGCACTGGGTCGTGCGCATGCCGGCGTCGATGTCGCGCCAGCCGGTGTTCGGGCCGGCGGCGAAGATGTTGTCGGCGACGTGCAGACCGCCGTCGGTGCAGACGTAGACGCGGCGCCGGGTGCTGCCATCGTAGTCGGGATCGGCGACGACGTTGTGGACGTCGAGGTGAGGATCGACCGTCATGATGTAGCCATTGGTGATCTGCGAGAACGACACCCCGCCGTTGGTGCTGCGCCAGACGTGCAGCCCGGCGGCAACCATGACGTTGTCGTTGGTCGGATCGACCCAGAAGCCGTTGAAGTACCACGTCACGCCGGTCTGCGAGCTGCCGGTGCGCAGCGTCCAGTTGCGACCGTCATCCGCCGACCGCCAGACCTTGCCGCCGTTTTGGCCGCACGACGCGTAGACCACGCCCGGCGCGCTGCGGGCGTGACAGAACTCCATGCGGGCATCGTAGCTGTTCAGCCCGACGAGCCCCGATTGCGCCACGCTCCAGGTGATGCCACCGTCATTCGACCACAGCGCGTCGTGCAGCAGCAGCGAGGCGTCGACCTGCTGCGCGACGGCCTTCTGCGGATCGACGGGGTCGAACACGACCTGGTCGCAACCGTGCGCGGCGTGCACCAGCGTCCAGCTCACGCCGCCATCGGTCGAACGGTAGATGCCGCCGGGCCGCACGCCGGCGAGCAGGGTGTCGGAGTCGGTCGGCGACACGGCGATGCGCTGCACGTACTCCCAGTTCGCCGTCGCCGGCAGCTGCGTCCAGGTCGCGCCGCCGTCGACGGTCTTGAACACGCCGGCGCCGCGGATCGCGCTGCGATTGACGCCGCGGGCGACGTTGTGATTGAAGAAGCCCTCGCCGGTGCCGACGTACATGACATCGGGATCGGTCGGCGCCATCGTCAGGCAGCCGATCGAGAGGTTGGTCCACCAGTCGTCGATGCCCTGCCAGCTGGCGCCACGATCGGCGCTCTTCCACAGCCCGCCGCTGACGCCGCCCGACCACAGCACGCGGGTATCGCGCGGATCGATGACGAGCGTGCGGCTGCGACCGGCGACGTTGAACGGTCCGCGTTCGACCCAACCGCTCGGCGCGATGCCGCCATCGTCGAGACCCTGGCTCGCCAGGACGAGCGCGTCGCGCGCCTGCAGCGCCCGGCCCCACGCCCCCGCCGGGATGTTGCCGGCCTGGTCGGCGAGCCGCAGCGCACGCCACGCCGTCGCCGCGCCGGGGAAGTCCGGGTCGGCGTCGACGTCGGCCTCGTCGGGTCGGATCGTCGACGACGAACAGGCGGCGAGCAGGGTCAGCAGGAACGAGGACAGAAGCAGTTCGAGAGGTCGCATGGCATCGATGGGGCGCCGCCATCGTAGCCGAACCGATCCCCGGCGTGAGTGGGTCGTCAGCCCGGCCCGAGTTCGGGCAGCGGCTCGTGCGAATCGAGGCGCTGGTCGTCGATCTCGAGCTGGCATCGGCCCTGCAGCTGCTCGGCCTCGGCCGCGGTCAGCGCGCCGCGGATCACGAGCCGGCGGCCGAGATCGAGGAACGCATCGGTGACCTCGCTGCGCCAACCCTCGACCGCGTCCCGATAGCTCGCGGCGTCCCGCCACTGCACGAGTTCGCAGCGCGACAGCGACGGGCCGAGCCGCCCGTCCTCGGCCTGCGCCATCCGCAGCAGCCAGCCGCGCACGCTCGGCCCAGGGTCGATGCCGTGCGAACGATGCGTCGTCATGAGGAGGACCCGATCCGTGCGATCGCCGCGGCGGAAGTAGATCGGCTGCGGGCCTGGCGCGAGCAGCGTCACGAACGGCTCGGCCTGGGTCGTGAGCCGATAGTCCGCCAGCGGCGGGTACCGCGCCGGCAACCGGGTCGCGCGCGAGACGATCGAGATGCCGGAGCCGCCGCTGCCGACGCCCATCGCCTGCGGCATGCGATCGCGCACGGTGACATGCAGGCATAGCGGCAGCCGTGCCATCAGCCAGGCCGCGAAACCCGGGGGCTTGCCAGCGGCGAGCAGGTTGCCGGCGGCGAGCCGCAGGTTCGGATCACCGTGCTGCCAGTGCTTCTGCAGTTCGGCGAACAGCAGGGTCGCGTGCGCCTTCGCATCGCGCGCCATCAGGATCAGCGCCGGCACCTCGGTGCTGCCTTCGAGCTGTGGCGCGATCTCCTCCCCGGGCAGCTCGGCTTCGAGCCGGATCAGCGCATCGAGCAGATAGTGACGGACGTGCTCGGCTTCGTCGTGCTTGCGGTTCGTCCATCGGTGCAGCTCGCGCCGCAGCGCCGGCACGGCCTCGCGCTGGCCGAGTCGCGCCGACAGCCAGGCGCCGTGGGCGACCGCCGCCGGCTCCTCGGCGGCGAGCAGGGTCGCAGCCTCGGCGAGCGCTCGCGCCAGAGCATCGGTCGGCGGCGAAGGCTCCTGAGCGAAGAGGCCTGTGGCGGCGACGAGAACCGCGACGGCACGGGCGAGGCTTGCGGTCATGACCGAGGCAGAACGGCTCGCGCCGAACCGGGTTCAATGGATCCCGGGCGTGAGGCTTGCCGCCACCGCACGAATCCGTATCCCCATTGCCATGACCAGCCCGCCACCCATCCCCCGTCGAAGAGGCCTCGCCCTGCACTGGTGGATCCTGCTGGCGATGGTGGCCGGCGTCGGCGCCGGTCTGATGTTCGTCGCCTTCGGCGGCGAGGCCGGCTCGGACTTCGTCGCGCGGTGGATCAAGCCGATCGGCACGATCTTCCTCAACCTGCTGCGCATGATCGCGGTGCCGCTGGTGCTGTTCTCGCTGGTCGCCGGCGTCGCCGGCCTCAATGACACCAGCAAGCTGTCGCGCATCGGCGGCAAGACGATCGGGCTCTACCTCGGCACCACCGCGGTCGCGATCACCATCGGCCTCGTCATCGTCAACCTGGTGCAACCGGGCAGCAACCTGACGCCCGACTCGCGGCAGACGCTGAAGGACAGCCTGGTCGCCAAGTTCGGCGACGTCGCCTCGCAGAAGGTGGCGGCGGCGCAGACCGTCGACATCGGCCAGCAGATCGTCGACATCGTGCCGCAGAACCCGTTCGCGGCGTTGGCCGAGACCGAGATGCTGCAGATCGTGTTCTTCGCGCTGCTGCTCGGCGTCGGCCTGACCCGGCTGCGCGACCGCGCCGCGCCGGTGGTCACGGTGTTCCAGACGCTGTCGGACGCGATCATCGAGATGGTGCACCTGATCATGAAGATCGCGCCGCTCGGCGTGTTCGCGCTCTTGTGCTCGGTGGTCAGCGATCTCGGCAAGGACTCGGCCCAGCTCGGCGAGCTGCTGCTGGCGCTGCTGACCTACATGATCACCGTCGCGCTCGGACTGGCGACGCACATGTTCCTGGTCTACGCCCTGCTGATCCGATTCGTCGCCAAGGTGCCGTTCCTGCGCTTCCTGCGCGCGATGTCGCCGGCCCAGCTGCTCGCCTTCAGCAGCAGCTCGTCGGCGGCGACGCTGCCGCTGACGCTCGACTGCGTCGAGAAGAACGTCGGCGTCGAGGAGGAGGTGTCGAGCTTCGTGCTGCCGCTCGGGGCGACGATCAACATGGACGGCACCGGGCTCTACCAGGGCGTCGCGGCGGTGTTCATCGCCACGCTCTACGGCATCCCGCTCGACCTCGGCGATCAGCTGATGATCGTGCTGACGGCGACGCTGGCCTCGATCGGCACCGCCGCGGTGCCCGGCGTCGGCATCGTCATGCTGACCATCGTGCTGGCGCAGATCCACGTGCCGGCCGAGGGCATCGCCATCATCCTCGGCGTCGACCGCCCGCTCGACATGATGCGCACGGTGCTCAACGTCACCGGCGACGCCACGGTCGCGACCGTGGTCGCCGCCTCGGAGAAGAGCCTCGACCGCGGCCGGCTCGGCGGCGGCCCGCCGGCCACTACCTGATGCGGCCGGCGAAGAAGGCGTAGAGCAGCTGCGCCCGCGCCACGTTGCCGGCCTGGTTGAAGTGCTCGCCATCGGCGAACAGCGCGCGGTCGGTGAGTTCGGCCGCGGTGTCGAGCAGCGGCACTGCCTCGCACGATGCGCTGTCGACGACTTTCGCCCTGACGCGCCTCCCGGCCAGACCGTGGCGGTCTCGAGTCGGCGATCTCGGCCTACCAGCTACCGATCGTGCCGCGCATCGAGTTCGTCACCGTGATGCCGAGGGTGTTGGCGGCGGCGTCGAAGGGGAGGCCCTGTTGGTAGAAGTCGAGGCCGAGTAGACCGGCGGCATTGGGGATCGTCAACGACAGGCTCGCGGCGTGGTTCTGACCGACCAGGAACGTCGAAGCCTCGGGTGCGGCACGAAGGTAGCAGCCAGGCATGCCGAGCCAATCGAGGTGATTGGGCAACGCCGCGCCACCGAACACCTGGTCGCTGAAGCCCATGACCAACCCGGCGACATGCGTCGGCAAGCCGGTCAGTGTGACCTGCAGGTTGTCGCCGATCCGTGGCAGGGTCCACGGCGAGGTCAGCGAGAGGACCGGAGTACCGAGCGTGCCAGGGCAGCCGTCGCCGTGATGGTCATAGTGCGCCGGGTTCACCGGCTCCCAGAACCATGTCTGAGAACGCACCGTGTCAAGGAACGTCGCCCGTCGATAGCGGTCGTCGTAGTACGCCTGTGCCCCACCCTGCGGGGAGGCTGTCGGGATCCGCTGCCACTGCCCCGAGCCAATGCGTTCCCAGGTCTCCCATGCCGTGTTCACGCCCGCCGCCAGAACCTGCCTCTGTCGAGCAGGATCGTAGACTGCGGCATGACCACTTGTCCTCGGCCCACCGGCCTGGACCTGAAGCCAGCCACTCTGGGAGTCCCATTCCCATGTCTCGGGCAGGAAGCCTGACAGGCCTCCTTGATAGGAGCCGAAGCAGACGATCCTGTTTCGAGATTGGTCGTGGATCATGGCCGGAATGACGCCGAGCATCGGCGGGCCCGTTCCTGATGACAGTTGCCCCCACCGAATCCCGTCCCACTCCCAGAGTTCATTGGCCACCGTCGATCCGTACGGAAAACTCGCCAGCGCAACGACCCGCCTCAGCCCGGCGTGATAGCACATCACTCCGGTAAGACCGCTTGGCCCGGACTGAGGAATCAAGGCCCAGGAGGCTCCATCCCATTCCCACACTGAGGAGGACAGGTAGGACGTCATGTCCTGCATGACCGTCAGACCTCGCTGGGCGTCGAACGCCGCTCCGCGAACCTGCCCCGGGTAGACGGCTGTCGGAATCTGCAGCCAAGACTGGCCATCGTGTTCATAGGTGCCGAACCACCATGCAACAGCGCGACTCCGAGCCTGATCGAAGGCTGCGGTGGCGTGCCCGAATGGGAGTGGGCTGCCCTGACCCCACTGCATCTGAGCAGCCAGCATTGCGGACGAACAAGCCGCACACACCAATCCACGGAGCATCAGAATCCTCCTCCGACGTGCGCGCGCACGGCGTTCGTATACAGAGGCTGGGGTCCTGACCCCAGCACGATGCATTGCCAAGCCAAAGCCGCGGAATGCACGAACACCTGATCCAGCGGTATGGAGGTCGTCCAGCGTGCGTACCCGGATGCGTTGATGCTCTGACTCGTAGTGTAGAACGGGGCGATGATGTGCTGTATGCAAGGTGCAGCTGGACCGCTCGGAACCGCGTATGGACTCCACGTCCCCCAGGTCAGGATCGCAAACGCAGGACCAGGGACCTCCGCCTGGCGAAGCTGGATCTCCAGGCTCCTACCGATCAGAGGTTCGCCGAAGACCCGGAGCAAGGGCTGCATCTGGGCAGGCGGCGACTGCATCGGTGGCAACAGCCCGATGACTAGCCCGGACTATTCATCTGGAGGAGCGGCAAGGCCCTGGGCACTGGCAAGGCGAGGGTGAATGTCCCGTCTGCGAGTGGCTGACTGCGCCTGCACCGACATGGCAGGCGCAGCAGGCTGCGGTTTTTAGCGCGAAGCGTCGGTAGGGGCTGGCTGAGTA
>JAGQRA010000820.1 GCA_020425885.1 Planctomycetota bacterium
CCGAGAGCGCGTTCCCGATGCTCGCCATCGCCGAGCGCGAGAGCGGCAGCGTGATCAAGGGCATGCGCGCCCGTCGCAAACGCGACGTCACCAAGGCACCGCGGCGTCACCGGGCGTCGCTCTACTCGTTCGCCGGCGGCATGCACGAGCTGATGCAGGTGCTCGCCGAGCGCCTCGGCGATCGCATCCGGACCGGGTCGCCGGTGCGGAGCCTGCGACGCATCGGCAGCGAGTACCGACTCGAGCTCGACGGCGGCGAGGCGGTGTCGGCCGACGAGGTCGTGCTCGCCTGCCCGGCCGGCCACGGTGCCGACATCGTCGCCGGACTCGACGAGCAGCTGGCCCGCGAGCTGCGCGCGATCCCGTTCGCTTCGGTCGCCAGCGTCTACCTCGGGCTGCCGGCCGCGAAGCTGCCGCCACAGCTGCAGGGCTTCGGCTTCCTGCTCGAGCGCGGCGAGAAGAGCCCGGTGCTCGGCGCGATCTACGTCGCCAGCCTGTTCCCCGATCACGCGCCGCCGGGCCATGCCCTGTTGCGCGTCATGATCGGCGGCCGGCGCCACCCCGATGCCGTCGAGCGCACCGATGCGTCGCTGGTCGAACTCGCGACGACGACGGTGATGCGCTACGCCAACTGCCGCATCGAGCCTGACTTCACGCACGTCGCGCGCGCCCGCACGGCGATCGCGCAGTACGAATCGGGCCACGCGGCGCGGCTCTCGCGCATCGCGCAGCGGCTCGCCGCCCATCCCGGCCTCAGCCTGCGCGGCAACAGCTACCGTGCCGTCGCCCTGTCCGGTCAGATCGGCCGCGCCTCCGGCACCGACGCGGCCGGTCACCCGGAGGATCGGCTCTCGGCGACGACCGGCTGAGTCGCGCGCGCTCGGGGACTACAGCGCGCCGACGACGCCGGCGACCGCGTTGGTCGTCGTGATGGTCGAGAGCAGGAGTCCCGTTCGGCAGCGTCGAGAAGCGGAGTTGGACCGGCTGCGACGCTGATCCGCGGCTCGGATCAGCGCCCGAGCTGGCGTGCGACCGCGTCCTCGAGTTCCTCGAGCAGTGGCGCGTCCCGCAGCACGCCGCCGCGATCGAGCAGCAACACCGTGGGCAGCAGTGACACGCCATAGGCCCGCGCGAGTTCGTGCCATCCCGGGCGCTGGCGATCGAAGCAGTAGATCCACCTGGCATCGTCGTGCTCGGCGGCATACGCGATCACGGCCTCCGGATCGTGATCGCAGCTGACGGCGACGACCGTCAGGTCGGACCGGTGCGCGGCGAGGCGCCGGATGCGCTCGAGCGCGGCGACGGACGGACGACACCAGGACGCCCAGAAGCAGACCAGCACGACCCGTCCGCGCAGGCGGTCGTCGCGGAACAGGGTGTCGTCGACGAGGCGGCCGGACAGGTCGATGCGCTGACCCAGGCGGTGTGACGGCGACTGCGCGGCCAGCGCGGCGGAACGGACCAGCCCCTGCGCGAGTGCGGCATCGGCGAACGCCGGCGCGAGCCGTTCGGCCTCGGCGACCGACAGATCCGCGGCCGCCACCGCCTGGGCGAAGCCCGGCGCGAGGTCCGGTCGGAGCGTCAGCGCCGTTGCCAGGTCCTCGAGGGCCAGCCGTCGCGGCTCGCCGTCGTCGACCACTGCCCGAGCGATCGCGAGCACGCCGGCGGCCGCGGCGTCGCCGCCGGCAGCACGGCGTTCGAGGTCGCCGGCCAGACCCGCGTCGCCGAGCACTACGGCATAGACCTCGAACTCGTGCAGCCCGCGCGGCGACGGCGGCAACGGCGGCAACGCGTCGGCCCGGTCGAGGATTCGGCGCACCACGGGCAGCGCCTTCGCCGCGATCTTCGGCCGACGTTCCGCATCGCGCAGGAGCGCCGGATACGGCGGCATCGCCCGATGGAAGGCCTCGATGAGGTCCTGGAAGGTGACGAGGCGTTCGGGCGGTGGCGACACCGGGAACAAGCCGATTCCCCATGCCAGCCCGCCGAGGACCACGAGGGCGGCGGCTGCCATTGCCAGCGGTGTCCGCCAACGTGGCCGAGGTCCAGCTGTTGCCGCGCGGTCGACGTGGGCCGCAGCTCGAGCGAGCCGGTCGCCGGATGCCGTGGCGATCGTCCGCGCGAGATCCGGCGCCTGCACGCCGCCGAGTTGTTCGTGCAGGCAGAGGTCGAGGAACCGATCGTCGTCCTCGGCATCGCGTTCGTGCGCGCTCATCGCGGTTCCCCCTCGGCCGCCAGACGGCGCAGCACACACGCACGCAGTCCGTCGCGCACTCGCCGCAGGAGGGCCTTGACGCCGTTGGCGCGCAATCCGAGCTCGCCCGCGATCGCCACGCGGGATGCGCGGACGCCGTAGTGCAGGTCGAGCAGTCGACGGGCACGGCCATCGAGGCGTTCGAGGCATGCGCGCAGCGCGTCCAGCCACGCGGCGCCGCCGTCGTCTTCGGCGCCTGCGAACGGCCACGTGCAATCGACCGCGGCCAGCTTCGCATGGCGCTGGCGCCGGCCTTCGGTGCGCAGGTACATCCGCCACAGGTTGTCGATCGCGCCCCGCAGCCAGGCGGCGGCAGCCGGATCGGGCTCGGCGGGGATGCCCTTGTGCAGCGCGGCCATCAGCGCTTCCTGTACGAGATCGTCGGCGACATCCGGTGGGCAACCGCGCAGCCGCGCATGGCGCCACGCGCCCACCTGATGGTGCCGGACCCAGCATTCGACGTCATGTGTGCGTTCGTCGTGGTCGAGCCCCATCTGGTACTGTATGCGGCGACGTTCATTCGCGGAGGTAGCGCTGGACCTGCGCCCGCAGATCTGCTCCCGCGTCGACACTGCGCAGGATTCCGCCGCGATCGACGAGGAACATACGCGGAATGCGCTCGACACCGAAGCGCGTCGCGAGCGGGTGCCACCGTACTCCTTCACCGGCGAACAGCTGCGGCCAGTCGACTTCCGGGTGCGCCTTCAGGAATGCCTGCAAGGCGGCCGCCTCGCGGTCGCAGCTGATGCCGACGACCTCGAACCCCTTGCCAGCGAACTCGGCGCGCAGCGCCACCAGGTCGGGCAGCGCCTTCTTGCACGGCGCGCACCAACTCGCCCAGAAATCCACGAGCACGACCTTGCCCCGCAGCGACGACAGTCGGAACACCTCGCCATCGACGAGCGATCCCTCCAACTCCAGCGGCAGCCCGAGCAGCCGTGCCGGGTCCCTGGCCGCGCGCTCGGCGATCTCCAGCAACCGGGTGGCGACGGGTTCGGCTACGCCGCGGCCGCCGAGTTTCCTGGCCTCGGCTTCCGACAGCCCGGCCGCGATCGCGAGGCACTGGACCGCGCACGACGCGACGTTCGCATCCAGCGGCTTGGCGT
This sequence comes from Planctomycetota bacterium, assembly GCA_020425885.1. The sequence goes on from JAGQRA010000820.1 coordinate 3,361, forward strand.
CGTCGTCGGCGGCGTCACGCAATGCAGCCGCGCAGGCATCGATCGCCCGCGTCCGTCCATCGCCATCGACGGCCGCGATCACGGCGGCCGAGCTCCGCAGCAGTTCGGCATCGCGATCCCCGTTGCGGCCACGTTCGGCGAGGTTGTCGCGCAGTCCCGGCTCGTCGAACACGGCCGCGTAGATGACGAACTCGTGCACCCGGCGGCCCAGCAGCGACTCGGTCTGTGCCGCGGCGAAGTCGCGGATTCGGCGCAGGACGGGGAGTGCTCTTGGCGCCAGCGCTCGCCGCACCTCCGGCGAACGCAACGCGATCGGGTCGCGCGGCATCACGCCGATGAAGGCGTCGATCAGCGCCTGGCAGGGATCGGGCACCGGCTTCGGCGGCTCGTCCTGCGCGCGCAGCGCGCCGACCAACAACAGCCCGATCGCGGCCAGGGCATGGGCTCCGTTCATGGCAGGCCGGTGCATGCGAGGGGGACTAGTAGCCGAGCACGACGCGGAGGCCGTTGGACGCCGTGGCGCCGGCGGCGTTGGCCGCGGGATCGACCGACAGCACCTGGCCCAATATCGACAGCCCCGCGAACGTAGGCGACAGCGGCACACCGAAGCCGAAGGAGCCGGTGCCGTTGACGTTGCCGAGCAGGATCGTGCCGATGTTCTGGACCTGCACCAGGCAGCCGTTCGGCGGCGTTCCGGCCAGGGAGCCGATGTCGAGCGCGGGGTTCTGCATCGCGAACCCGAGCAGGAGGAAGTCGGCGATACCGGGCGACGGCAGGTTGGAGGCGTCGAGCACGGCGACCTGGCCGAGCACGGGCAGCGTCGGACCGCCGGCGAGCACGGGTGTGCCGTTGGAGCCCGCGCAGCCGGTGCCGAAGGACCGATACTCGGCGCCGCTCTCGACCTGGATCACCCAGGTGCCCGGCGGGAAGCCCGGCCCGGTCTGGATGTCGACCAACCCTGCGGTGCCGATGTTCGCGTAGCTGAGGCCCTGGTTGCCGGAATCGGTGGCGAGCCACTGAGTGCCAGGGGCGATGTTGTTGAAGAACTCGATCGAGCCGGGACCGGGATTCGTGCCCGCCGGGTAGGTGACGCTGACGCCGACGAACATGCCGCCGGTCGCCGGCACCGGGTTGCCGAACAGGGTCTTCAGGTCGTAACGCTGCCAGTTGCCGGTGTTGCCGCCGGTGACACCGCCTAGCACGGAAGCCTGCGCGACCAGCACGGCATCGTGCGGATCGTGGTCGTCGGTCGGATCGTCGTAGACCGCGATCACGAGCGGCAGGCCGTTCAGGTTGGTGCTGTTGTTCGTGGTGCCGAACTTCGCATCGACGATGCCAATCGTGGCCAGGCAGTCGACGTAGACGAGACGCATGTCCTCGCCACCGTTGAAGCGCGACAGGCCGGCGGAAACCGAGCCGGTGCTGTAGTACGGGCATTGTGCCGCGGCGGTTGCAGCGGCGGAGAGGGCGACGATGAGGATCTGGGATCGCATGAGTGAGACTTGGTTCGGGTGCGCCAGGCGTGGGGCGGCTGGCGACCGCTTGACTGCCGGCGACAGGAGAAAGGGTGCGCCCGATCCTGAGAAATGCGGCCTCGTCGCCCTGTCCGGTCTGGCCAGAGGCGGCGGAATCTGCCGCGAGTGCGGCGTGAGAGCCTCCGGACCTCGGGACCCTTGCCTGCCCGACTCGCCCCTTGACTCGCCCGGGCCCCTGGCTAGCATCCTCCGCCCTCATTGCCCAACAGCTGCCGCCCGGCAGCCCAGCCCACACAGTCAATGTACGCCGTCATCGACGATCGCAACCAGCAGTACCGGGTCGC
>JAGQRA010000821.1 GCA_020425885.1 Planctomycetota bacterium
GCGCCTTGGCCTCGCGCGACTTGGGCACCAGCATCACGCTCTGCCCCTTCTGACCGGCGCGACCCGTGCGACCGCTGCGATGCACGTAGGTCGCGCCGTCGAGCGGCAGGTCGTAGTGCACGACGACCGTCACATCCGCGATGTCGAGACCGCGGGCGGCGACGTCGGTCGCCACCAGCGTACGGATCGTTCCGCGCCGGAACGCCGCCAGCGTGCGGGTACGTTGCGTCTGGGCCAGATCGCCGTTCAACGGCATCGACGCGAAGCCGTCGGCCGCGAGGTTGTCGGCGAGCGTGGTCGTCGCCTCGCGCGTCCTCACGAACACCAGCATGCGTTCGTCGCCGGCCAGCAGCAGCAGATTGACCAGGGCCTGATAGTGCTCGCGACTGCCGATGCGATAGGCGACGTGCTCGATGTCGGCGTGGGCGCTGCCCTGCGCCGAACCTTCGATCCGGATCGGCGAGCGCTGGAAACGGTCGGCGAGTTCCAGAACCGCATGCGGGAAGGTGGCTGAGACCAGATGGGTTCGTCGATCGGCCGGCAGCCGTTCGAGAATGCCGTCGAGTTCGTCCTTGAAGCCGAGGTCGAGCATCTGATCGGCCTCGTCGAGCACGAGCTGCCGCACCCGCGAGACATCGAGCGCGTGCTCGCGCAGATGATCGAGCAGCCGACCGGGCGTGCCGACCAGCACTGCGGGCCGGCGCCGCAATCGCAGCCGTTCCTGCATGATGTTGGTGCCACCGGTGACGACGTCGCAGCTGACGCCGGGCAGATCGGCGAACAGCCAGCCCAGCTCCTCCTTGACCTGCATCGCGAGTTCGCGCGTCGGCGCGATGACGAGCGTCGTCGGTCCGCGACGGGCGTCGTCGTCGAGTCCCGGCAGCAGCGAGAAGCCGAGCGCGACGGTCTTGCCCGACCCGGTCTGCGAGGTGATCCGCAGATCGGCGGCGCCATCATCGGCAGCGACGATGGCGTTCTGCACCGCGGTCAGGCCCGCGAAACCGCGTCGCTGCAGCGCAGGCAACAGCGCCGCGGGAGCGCCGGCGAGAGACTTCGCGGCAGCGGTGGAAGGATCGGAAGGCCCGGTTTCGGCGCCGACTGGCGCCGGGGGCGGCTGCTCCTGCTCTTGGGCCTGCTCGGTGGACATGCTGCAGTGTGGCGAATCGGCCCGTGCCAGTCAACTCACGCGCCGTACGCGGTCCGACCGCCACCGACCAGCCAACGCCGACGCTCCCACCGCAGCGGGTGTTCCGACCGGCTCGCCCGCGGGATCATCCGCGCACGTTCCCGACCACGATGACCATGTTCCAGCGGCGCCATGACGGGCATATGCTCGCCGCCCCCGGCGACCCTCGCCGATCGAACTTGAACGAGCAACCGAACAACCCGCTGCACGGCGTCACGCTCGCCGCCATCCTCGAGTACCTGATCGACCGGCTCGGTTGGGAACGGATGGCACGGGCAGTCGACATCCGCTGCTTCACCAACGAACCCAGCCTGACCTCGTCGTTGAAGTTCCTGCGCAAGGTGCCGTGGGCCCGGGCCAAGGTCGAGCAGCTCTACCTGCAGACACGGCAGCGCGAGTCGCGTTAGGCGATCACTCCTGGCGCAGCAGCGCGACCGCCTCGGCGCCGCGCGCCAGCGGCACGAACAGGTGATCGTGTCGGGCGCCGGCGATCACGTTGCAGGCGATACCGGCACCGGCCAGCACTCGCGCGAACGACGCCGTGATGCCGACCGCGCCCAGATCGGTGTCGGCTTCGAGCGTGATCCACGCCGCCTCGAACAGCACGGGCAGGCCGCGCGCGTTCGCCGCCGCGACCTCGAGCACGACCGTGAGCCCGGACTCGTCGCGCATCGTGGCCACGACGCCGAGGGCCTCGAGCTCGGACAGCCCGACATCGGGCGGCAGCAGCACGAACGCGAAGGCGCCATCTCGCAGCCGCGGGCGCAGCCTCACCGCCGGCCGAGCCTCACGCGCCGCTCCGGTGACCGGTGACGATCTGCTCGACGACCGCGGGCTCGGCCAGCGTCGAGATGTCGCCGAGATCCTCGTAGTTGCCCTCGGCGATCTTGCGCAGGATGCGGCGCATGATCTTGCCGCTGCGCGTCTTCGGCAGGCCCGGCACGACCTGCACGCGCTCCGGCGCCGCGAAGGCGCCGATCACGTCGCGGACCTGCTGCCGCAGCACCCGCTCGACCTCGGCCTGAAGGACGCCCTCGGCACCCGTGCCGGGGATCACGTAGGCGTAGATCCCCTGGCCCTTGACCTCGTGCGGGCAGCCGACGACCGCGGCCTCGGCGCAGTACTCGTGCGCGACCAGAGCGCTCTCGACCTCGGCGGTGCCGAGCCGGTGGCCGGAGACGTTGAGCACGTCGTCGACGCGGCCGGTGATCCAGTAGTAGCCGTCCTCGTCGCGGCGGCAGCCATCGCCGGTGAAGTACTTGCCGGGATGGGTCGTGAAGTAGGTCTGTCGGAAGCGCTCGTGATCGTTGAGGATCGTACGCGCCTGGCCCGGCCAGCTGCCGACCAGACAGAGATTGCCCTCGACACCGTTGCCCTCGAGCTCGCGGCCCCGGTCGTCGACGATCACCGGCCTGACGCCGGGCAACGGGAAGGTGCCCGACCCCGGCTTGCAGGTCGTCGCCCCGGGCAGCGCGGAGATCAGGATGCCGCCGGTCTCGGTCTGCCACCAGGTGTCGACGACGGCGCAGCGGCCCTCGCCGACGACGTCGTGATACCAGCGCCAGACCTCGGGGTTGATCGGCTCGCCGACCGAGCCCAGCACCCGCAGGCTGTCGCGCCGGTAGCGGCGCACCGGTTCGTCGCCGTAGCGGATCAGCGCCCGCAGCGCCGTCGGCGCGGTGTAGAGGATCGAGGCCTGGACGTCGTCGACGACCTGCCAGTAGCGGCCGGCATCGGGGTAGACCGGCGTCGACTCGAACATCACCGTAGTCGCGCCGTTGCAGAGCGGGCCGTAGACGATGTAGGTGTGACCGGTGATCCAGCCGACATCGGCGGCGCAGAAGTGGATGTCGCCGGGGTGCCAGTCGAAGACCAGCTCGTGGGTGTAGGCCGCGTAGACGAGATAACCGCCCGAGGTGTGCAGCTGGCCCTTGGGCCGGCCGGTGGAGCCCGAGGTGTAGAGCACGAACAACGGATCCTCGCTGTCCATCCACTCGACCGGGCAGTTGCCGCGCTGCTTCTGCACCGTCTCGTCGTAGTCGAGGTCGCGACCGACCTGCATCTCGACGACCGCCGCCGTGCGCCGCTTGACGAGCACGGACCGCACCGGCAAGCCGGCGATGGCGGCGTCGACCGTCTGCTTCAGCGGGATCACCTTGCCGCCGCGCAGCCCCTCGTTGGCGGTCAGGACCACCCGGCAATCGGCATCGACGATGCGGTCGCGCAGCGCCTCGGCCGAGAACCCGGCGAACACGACCGAGTGCACCGCGCCGATGCGGGCGCAGGCCAGCATCGCGTAGGCGGCCTCGGGGATCATCGGCAGGTAGATGCAGACCCGGTCGCCCTTCCTGACGCCGAGTTCGCGCAACGCGTTGGCCAGCCGGCAGACGTGTTCGTGCAGCTCGTGGAAGCTGACATGCCGGTAGTCGCCGGGCTCGTCGCCGACCCAGAGGATCGCGGTCTGCTCGGCGCGGCTGCGCAGGTGACGATCGACGCAGTTGTAGCTGACGTTGAGGCGGCCGCCGACGAACCACGACACCTCGGCGTTGGCGAAGTCCTGGCGGCAGGTGCGTTCGAACGGGTGATACCAGTCGATGCGATGCGAACGTTCGCGCCAGAAGCCGCGCGGGTCCCGGATCGAGGTGGCGTAGAGATGCTCGTACTGCTCGAACGACGCGACGTGCGCGCGCCGGGCGATGTGCACCTTGGGCGGATACAACGGGTCGGACATGGGTTCTCGGTCTCGGGGAAGGAGTCGGCGATCAGAGCGAGCGCGCCCATCGCAGCAGCGTGCGCACCGCGGTGCCCGAAGCGCCGGACTTGTAGTAGTCCTTGGCCAGGCAGCCGTAGGCGGCACCGGCGATGTCGAGATGGGCCCAAGGCGTGTCGCCGGCGAAGAAGGACAGCATCGCGCCGCCGGCGGTCGAGCCGTTGCCGTACTGCGGCCCGTTGAGGTTGGCGAGATCGGCGAACTTGCTCTTCACCTGATCGCGGTGGCACTCCCACAACGGCAGCTGCCAGAGCGGCTCGTCGGCGCGCTTGCCGGCGGCGATGAGGTCGTCGATCAGCTGCTGGTCGTTGCCCATGATGCCCGCCATCTCGTGGCCGAGCGCGACCACGACGGCGCCGGTCAGGGTCGCCAGATCGACCATCAGCTTCGGGTCGTAGAACCGCTTCGCGTAGCACAGCGCATCGGCGAGCACGAGCCGGCCCTCGGCGTCGGTGTTGAGCACCTCGATGGTCTGCCCATCCATCGCGCGGACGATGTCGCCGGGCTTCTGCGCCTTGTCGCCGGGCATGTTCTCGGTCGCGGCGACGAGCCCGATCAGGTTGTGCTTCGGCTTGTGGTCGCCGAGCCCGCCGTGCTTGAGCGCGTGGAAGAAGCCGAGCACGGCGCCGCCGCCGCACATGTCGTAGCGCATCTCGTCCATCTTCGCCGACGGCTTGATGCTGATGCCGCCGGTGTCGAACGTCAGCCCCTTGCCGACGATGCAGACGTTGCCCTTGGCCCCCGGGACGCGGTACTCCATGACCAGGAACTTCGGCGGCTCGGCAGAACCGCGGGCGACACCGAGCAGCGCCCCCATCTTCAGCTTCTGCATCGCCGCCCGATCCAGGATCCTGGTCTTGATGCAGCCGCCGGCGAAGCTGCGGGCGTGCGCCGCCAGCCGGCTCGGCGTACACAGGTTCGAGGGCTGGTTCTCGATGTCGCGCGCGAACGCCGTCGCCGCCCCGGCGATGGCGCCGAGCCCGAGTCCCTTGGCGAAGGCCTTCTGCTGCTGCGCGCTGCCGACCAGCGCCACGCTGACGCTCTGCGCGTGCCTCGGTGCCGGCTTCTGCTGGCGCGGCGGATCGTAGCGATAGGCGCCGAGTTCGAGGCCTTCGGCGATGGCATGCCCGGCCTCGGCCGCGTCGACTTCGCCGATCGCGCCGGCGGCGACGATCAGCGCGAACTCGTCGACGCCGATCGCAGCCGCGCGCGCCTGCGCCAACGCCGCGGCACGACGCAGCCGTTCGGTCGAGATTTCCTTCGCCGCGCCGAGTCCCACGGTTCCCAACCGCTTCACGGCCGACTTCCGCTCCTGGTGGAAGACCGCGACCGAACGGAAACTCCGTTTGAGATCGCCCGTGGCCTTGGCGGCCCCGAGGGCCTGGCTCAGGGCCGGACCGGCGTCGGGGGTCCCCGTCTCGGTGGCGAGGACGAAGACGAGAGCGCCACGGCTGCTGGCCGCGACGGTGGCATGTCGGATCTTCATCGAACGGCAGGTTGTAGCGGAGAGATGGCTCCGGCTCCAAGCCCGCATCAGCGGCGTGACTGTCGAGATGCCCGACAGCCGAATCCCGAGTCCGGATCTTCAGTCACGAATCCCGGAATTCCGAAGCAGGCTCGTGAACTGGAACATCCGTAACAAGCTCCTGCTGCTCGGCGGGCTCGGCACCGCCCTCGTTGGCGGCCTCGGCTACGTGTTGTCGCAGACCATCGGCGCCTCGGCGCACGCGGTGGAGACCTTGGGGTCGTCGGCCGCCGCCCTCCGCAACCAGATGGAGGGCGACATGCGCCATGATGCGATCCACAGCGACGTGCTGTCGGCGTTGGTGGCGACGACGCCGGAGGAGGTCGCCGCGGCGGCAGACGAACTGCGCGATCACAGCCGTGAATTCGTCGATCGCATCACCAGCAACACCAGCGCCGATCTGCCGGCTGCCATCCGCCAGGCTTCGCTCGAGGCGCTGCCGTTGATCCGCGACTACAACGCCGCGGCAGCGCGGGCCATCGAGGCCGCCGCCGCCGACCACGACAAGGGAGTGGCGGCGCTGCCGGCAGTGAAAACCGCGTTCGCCAAGCTGGAGACCCGGATGGCGGCCCTGAGCGATCTGATCGAAGATCACGCCAAATCGACCGAGCAGGTCGCCAACGGCGAGCTCGACGCCTCGGCAATCGCCGGCTACAGCGGCATCATCTTGGCGATGATCGTCATGATCGGCGGCAGCTGGTTGCTGATCCGCAACATCGTCGGCGCCCTCGGCCGGCTGCAGAGTCACGTCGATTCGCTCGCCGCCGGAGACTGCGACCTGCGCCGCCGGCTCGAGATCGGCAGCAACGACGAGCTCGGGCTCATCGCCGGCGGCTTCAACACCTTCCTCGCCAACCTGCAGCAGATGGTCGGTCAGCTCGGCTCCAACGCCGCCTCGCTGCTCGACGCCTCGCGGACGCTGTCGAAGACCTCGGTCGGACTCGCCAGCGGCGCCGAACAGACCCGCACCCAGTCGGCGCAGGTCGCGACCGCCGCCGAGGAGATGTCGGCGACGCTGCAGGAGATCAACAACAACAGCCGCTCGACCTCGGAGCGCATCGCCAACGTCGTCAACGCGATCGAGGGCATCGGCGGCAACGTCGCGCAGGTCAGCATCGGCGCCCAGGATGCCAGCGAGGTGTCGCGGCAGGCCGCGGATCTGGCCAGCTCGAGCAACAACCTGATCACCGAACTCGGCGCCGCCGCCGACGAGATCGGCCGCGTCATCAACACCATCCAGGACATCGCCGATCAGACCAACCTGCTGGCGCTCAACGCCACCATCGAGGCGGCCCGCGCCGGCGAGGCCGGCAAGGGCTTCTCGGTCGTCGCCAACGAGGTCAAGGATCTCGCCCGCCAGACCTCGGAGGCGACCACCGACATCCGGCAGCGGATCGAACGCATCCAGTCGGGCACGCAGCAGACCATCGGTCGCATGGGCGAGATCGGAACCGTGATCGGCCGCATCAGCGAGGCCTCGCAGAGCATCGCCCGTCAGGTCGGCGAACAGCGGAGTTCGATGGACGGCATCACCCGCAACGTCGCCGATGCCGCCCGCATGATGAACATGCTGAGCTCCGCGGTCGAGGAATCGGCCAAGGTCTCGACCGAGATCTCGCGCAGCATCGCCGAGGTCGACGCCGCGGCCCGGGTCTCGAGCAACGGCGCCGGCGCGACCCGAACGGCCGGCGAGCAGGTCGAAGCCCTGGCCGGCAA
>JAGQRA010000103.1 GCA_020425885.1 Planctomycetota bacterium
CGACGTCGTTGATCGCGCCCTTGAGCGCCGGCACCTGTCCCGTGCCCGGCTGGCGGTACTGGTCGATGCCGATCAGCAGCGCCAGGGTCGCAGGTGGTTGCTGCGTTCGAGCGGCGGCAGCGAGGGTCATCGCCGCGACCATGGCGATGGCCGCGGTTCGCCAGGATTCGAGCCGGATGCCGGCCATGATCTACGAGGCCGGCCCAGGCGTGGCACCGCCCTTGCCGCGGCGGGAGAGCAGCACGAAGATCGCGAGCGCCAAGGCCGCAGCGCCGGCGAGTGGCACGACCCACCGGGTCGAGACCGAGCCCGGCACAGGGTCCGGTGTGGAGTCAGGCGTCGACTGCGGCGCGCCGTCGGCCGACTCGCCGGTGCCGCGGGTGGTGGCCTCGGCGGCCACCGACATATGCAGCAGCTGTCGCGCCATGCGCTTGCCCAGCGTCATCTGGCCGTCCGTGGCGAAGTGCACGTTGTCCTGCTTCATCGGCAGACCCGTGGTCTCGACGGCGGCGAGTCCCGTAGCCGCGGCGATGACCGCGTTCTGGGCCGCTCGCACGGTGTCGACGAAACGGAAGCCGGTGGGGATCAGATCGCGATTGATGAGTCCGATCACGAACGGCACCGCGAAGGTCTCGGTGACGCCGCGCTGGGCGAGGTCGGTGCGCATCTGCTGCACCAGCGTCTGCAGCAGCGGCTGGTACTGCACGGCCAGCGCCTCGTCGAAGGCGTCGTTCTCGCCCTGCATCATGCAGATGCCGCGGACCCGCGGTCGCAGACGGGCGGCCTCGAGCGCCAGCCTGGCGTTGTCGAAGCGTCGCATCATCTCGAAGTAGAGCTCGTTGGCGGCGGCGCCCCATTCGTTCCAGGGGCCCGGCGTCGGGCCGAGCGAGGTCTGGCCGACCGCGAACTTGAACAGGTAGACGACATTGCCGCCCCCGGTCAACGCCTCCGCCAACGTCATCTCCGGGCCGCACCAGTTGGGATTGTGCAGCGTCGTGTTGTTGACGCCTGGCATCAGCGGCTGCCACGAACCGACATTCTCGTTCCAGGTTCTGGCCTCGGGCATCGTCGCGAACAGGTTGGCCGGCAGATCGTGGACGTTGGCGTAGCCTTCGGCGTTGCTCTGACCGAACAGGATGAACACATCGGCGACCTGCTCGAGGGCCGGCACCGTGAGGTGTCCGACCGGGGACACGCTGATGGTCGGTGGTTCGGGCATGGACGCGCTCGGGTCGATGCCCAGCGCCTGCACGACGAAGCCGAGCCCGGCCCCGGTCCCGATCGGGAACCGCACCGTCGAGTACCAATAGCCGAGGTTGTCGGTGAAGCCGATGCCGGCCATCAGCATCGGCACGATGCCGAGCTGCGCGCCGCCGGGGAGCGGCAGCACGCCTTCCTGTTCGCCCATCGCCAGGCCGACCATCCAGCCCGGCGCCGCCGTCGAGACGCGACACTCGGTGCTGCCAGGGACCACCGCGCTGCGCAGGCCGAGATCCTGTGCCAGCAGGCAGCGCGGGAGCGGCGTCATGACGGCGGCGGCGGCGACGAGAATGCTGGGTACCGTTTGCATGGCGATTGGTGGCAGGATCGAAGCGGGAGCGGGCCGAAGACCCTGGTCGGCACTGGTTCCTTCGTTCCCCGACCGCGGCAGATGCTACCACGTCGGCGTCCGATTCGGCGATGGGGAACATCGGTGTCGGCATCACTCGGGAACGAAGGCACGGCGCAGTCATTTTGCCTGTTGGCGAACCCCCCGGGATCGGGGCCCGTTCGATGCCTGCGCATGCCCCTCGATCTGCCGTGCCGTCCGCGACCATCCAGGCTGCCGTTGCGGTCGCCGCGGCGGCATGCCGGAGCCCGGTCGAGGATGCCGGCGCGCGCCGCGGCAATTCGCGCGGATTCGGACAGCCGGCGCGGTCGGCGCTGTGTTCGAATGGGAGACATGAAGTCGGTTCGACGGGTGCCGGTGTTGCCGCGACGCGAGAAGACTGCCCACAAGGGCGATTGCGGTCGGGTGCTCGTCATCGCCGGCAGCGACGGCATGCTCGGTGCCGCCATCCTCTGCGCCAGCGCGGCGCTGCGGTCGGGAGCCGGGCTGGTGCGCGCGATGTTGCCCAAGGCACTGATGGCGCCGTTCACGATCGCGGTGCCGTGCGCGACGACGCTGCCGCGGACCTGGTCGGTGCTGCGTGCGGTCGCCGACAGCGACGCCGTCGTGATCGGCCCCGGCCTCGGCACCGGCCCCGCGACCAGTCAGTTCGTGTTCGACGTCGTGCGCAAGAGTCGGGTGCCGGTCGTGGTCGACGCCGATGCGCTGACGATGCTGGCGCCGTTGCGGGCACCGCTGCGTCGGCTGGCGCCGCTCGTGATGACGCCGCATCCGGGCGAGGCCGCGCGATTGCTCGGCACGACGACCGCCGCGGTCGTTGCCGATCGCGAGGCCGCCCTTCAGGCGCTGTGCCAGGCCAGCGGTGCGATCGTGGTGTTGAAGGGCAGCGGCACTCTGGTCGGCGACGGCGAGCGGAAGTTCTGCAACACGACCGGCAACCCGGGCATGGCGACCGGCGGTTCGGGCGACGTGCTGGCCGGCATGATCGGTGCCCTGCTCGGCGAGGGCATGGACCCGTTCGATGCGGCCTGTGTCGCCGTTCACCTGCACGGCAAGGCCGGCGACCTGGTCGCCAAGCGCACCTCGCAGCGCGGCTTGATCGCCAGCGACCTGCCGGCCGCGATCGCCGAGGTGATGGCGTGAACCGACGCTGCCTCCTCATGCTGCTCGCGCTCGCGTGCGGGGCCGGGTCGACGGCTCAGCAACGGCCACCTGCGTTGCTGGCCGGGCTCGTGGCCGATGGCAGCGCCGCTGTCGAGGATCGTTGCGCCGCGCTGGCGCGGTTGCAGGATGAAGGCCGCCTCGAGGTCGATGCCATGGTCACGGCGTTGCGCGCCGGTGGCGACCTCGGCGCCATGGCGGCGGCGATCGTGCGTCACGAGTGGGTAGAAGTGCCGGCGCAGCTGCTCGACGGCATCGCCGCCGACGCCGCGGCGGTCGGCCTGCTGTTGCGCGAACTGGCGCTGGCGCCGCGGCCGTCGCTCGAGAACTGGGTCCGGTCGCAGGTCGTGCGCGACAAGCTGCCGATCGGGCTGCGCTGCCTCGCGCTCGCGGCGTCGGGCCGGCGGCTGTCGCGCGACGAGGCCGCGATGCTGGTCCAGGCGGCGCAGCAGGAGGATGTCGGCGACGGCTATCGCACCGCGATCTGGCTGCTCGAACCGGGGCTGGCGGACGGGCTGTTGGGACGTCTGCATGCGCTGCTGCTGCGCGACGGGGCCGACGTGTCGCGTCTGATGCCGTTCTTCGAACGCCTGTCCGACGCCGGCATCGAGCGTCTGCTCGGACTCGCGGTCACGTTGCCCGAGGTCGCGCGCCGCGAGCTGGCGCGCCACTTCGTCACCAGGGAGGCGCCGGCGTATCGCAAACGGGTCGAGGCGGCGCTCGACGGCGAGATCCCGCTCGAGGCGATCTGGTTGATGCGCGCCGACAGGCTGCTCGATCGGCGGCCGCGCATCGACCGGCTCATCGGCCTGCTGACCGCCGAGCCCGCCGATGAAGAGCTGCGCGGGCTGGCATTCGAGAACCTCGTCGCCGCCCGTGTCCTCGAACCGCCGGTGGTGGCGTTCGCGAACGAGGGCCCGGATCGTCAGGCGCGCATCCGCAAGGTGGTCGAGGCCGGCATCGACCAGTTCGACAGCAAGCAGATCCTGGCCTGGCTGCACGATGCCACGGCGGTGGCCCAGGCGACCGCCGCGGCGTTGCTGCGGCGGCCTTCGTTCGAGCCCGAACTCGAGCAGGCGGTGCGCGGTCTGCTCGAGGGCGCGGTCGTGCAGGGACCGGCCCAGACCTTCGCCGTGCTGCTGTTGCAGCGCGGCGGCCCGCAGACCGTCACCGCGATCTGGCCCGACCTCGTGGCCTCGCCGCTGTTCGAGCAGTTCGCCGATTCGCTGGCGCGGCGCAAGGCACCCTGGGTGCACGAGCTGCTGCTCACCGAGCTGCTGCGCGAACCGCGACCCGAGGAGGTCGACGGCCGCGAGGACAAGCTCGATGCCGTGCGACTGGCGTTGGTCGCGATGGGGGACCGGCGCGAACTCGATCAGCTCGTCGAGCGGGCCCCGCGCTCGCGACCGGTCTTCGTGCGCCGCTGCTCGCACTATGCCGACCCGCTCGACAGCAAGCACAGCCTGCAGCTGCTCGACGCCGCCGCCGGGCTCGACGACGACGACCTGGCCGTCGAGCTCATCGCCTGGGCCGCGACCACGCGCGACGCCGAGGTCGACGCGCGGCTGCTGGCGCAGTGGCGGCAGCCCGAACTCGGCGAACGGCACCTGGCAGCGTTGCACGGGTTGGCGCTCGGCGCGTCGCGTCCGGGGCTGGTCGAGTCGCTGCAACGGGCGTTGGCGGCGGGTCCGCTCGACGATCACCACGACGCGATGTGCTACGAGCTGATCTCGACGATGCCGACGCCGCTCGCGCGGGCGGACGTCGAGCTGCTGGCCGAGCTGGCGCTGCTGCTGCCGCTGCAAGACCCGGTGGCCGAACAGCAGCGAGGCCAGCGCTGGCCCGACGGTCGCTTCGGCTTCCCGCTGGTCGCCGCCGTCGGGCACCGCCTGCGCGGCGGCGATCCGGTGTTGCTGCGCGAGGTGTTCGCGGCGGCCGCCGACCGGGCGCTGCGGCATCCGGCCGTCGCGTCGCTGGCGCGGGCCCGGCTGCTGGTGCTGTGGCGCAGCCTGATCCCCGACCCCGAGGTGCAGTCGGCCATCGGCATGGCGACCGCGAAGCTGATGCTGGCGTTGCCGCCGGTCGGCGGCGCCGGCGAGGGCCCGGCGCGCGTGTTCCTGATGCGGGTGGCCGAGCAGCAGGCGGCGTGGAACGACGCTGCCGAACATGCGCGCCGCGCAGTCGCGGCCTTGCTGCGCCACCCCGACGACCGTGGCACGGCGCGGCTGTTCCTCGGTGAGCGCGACCCGGGCGCGGGTGTGGATCCGTGCAGTGCGCTGTCGGCGCTACCGCTCGTGTTCGCCGCGCGGGCGGCGTTGGCCGCCGGCGATGGCGATGCGGCGCGCGCCGCGTTGGCGACCGCCGCCGACCTTGCCGGCCGCGACCGGATGACCAGAGATAGAATCGAAGAACTGTCGAAGGACTGAATCGTGAACCCGATGACCTTGCCCGTGGTGCTGTTCAGCTGCTGCCTCGCCTGCTGCCAGGAGTCCCAGAACAGGGAGTCACAGAAGGCGCCGCCGGCGTCGCAGGAGCCCGATGCCAAGGCCCTGCTGGCCGAGGCGATGGCGACCTTCGCCGAGCACAAGATCACGGTCGACCTCGAGGCGCAGACGGTGACGATTCCGGTCGTCGTCAACGAGCCGGCGGATCCGATCGAATACCTGCTGATCCACAGCAAGGGCAAGAAGCACGAGGCGATGTTCATCACCGAGAGCCTGCCCAGCGTGCTCAACGGCGCGCTGCTGATGGTCGGGCTGCAGCCGGGTCAGAACGCGACGGTCACCGACAAGGACCCGATGCCGACGCGCGAGGAGGTCGAGAACGGGGCCGAGACCGTCGTGATCACGCCGCCGAAGGGCGTGCCGTTCTGGATGACCGTGAAGTGGAAGACGCCCGAAGGCAAGACGGTCGAGCACTGCATCGAGGATCTGATCCTGGATCTGACGACGCAGGAACCGGTCCGGGAGTGCAAGTGGATCTACCTCGGCGGCCGCATGGCGCGGATCTACAAGAACGACCCGGAGGTCTACGTCGCCGACTTCGAGGGCAACCTGATCAGCGCCTGTTACATGGTCCCCGCCAATCACCTCGCGACGATGGAACACGCCCGGGCCCGCGACGAGCAGAACTGGTGGCTGACCAACAAGGTGCCGGCGCCAGGGACCGAGGTGCAGTTCGTCTTCCACCGCAAGAAGACGAAGCTGCACACGGCGCGGGAGAAGCGGCTGGCCGAGGAGAAGGCGAAGAAGGGGTAGGCCGGTGCCGCGGCCGGGTGCGGTTGCCGCGGCGGCGGACTACCGGATGCCGAGCTTCTCCTTGAGCTCGGCGGGGACCGCGTCGCGATGCACGCCCCAGCTCATGGTCTTGTAGCGCACGAACGACTCGGAGGCGTAGAAGTAGCCCTTGAAGGCGTTGTAGTCGGTGCCCCACGAATTCTTGACGTGGTAGTACTTGGTGCCGTTCTGATCCTTGGCGAGGCCGGTCAGCAGCATGCCGTGATCGTCGGTGGTCTGGTAGTTGTCGAAGGCCTGCTGGCGCAGCTCCTGGGTGATGGTCTTCTCCGGCATCGGCGCGGCGAAGCTCTGCAGCAGCTTGTCGCGCTCGGCCTTGTCCATGCTCTCCCACTTCAGCCGCTCGGTGTCGGCCATCTCGGCGGGATCGGTCTGCGGCACGACGGCGACGCCGCGCTTGCTGGCGAAGCCCTTCTCGCTGACGTCGCTGGCCCAGACCACCGAATAGCCGGCCTGCAGTGAGCCGTCGATCATCGCGATCATCTCGTCGAGCGGCACGTTCCAGTAGCGTGACCAGGTCCAGTTGTCGGGCACCTCGAGCACGAAGCTCTGGCCGAACGGGTGGTGGGTGAAGGAGGTAAAGAACACGTAGTCGCGGGCGTCGAGGCCGACGACCTCGTCGGCGAAGCTGCGCGGCGTGTAGCTCTTGCCGTTCCAGTCGAAGGACTGCGGCACGGGACCGAGGTAGGCGTCGAGGATGCCCTTGAACCCCTCGAGCCAGGCCGTCGACAGCTGTCGGTTCTTGTTCTTGATGACGCCGTCGAGGTAGTCCTTCAGCACCTCGTCCAGCTCGCCGTGGGTGTGGACCTCGGTGCCGTAGTGCAGTCCGGTGTACTCGCTCTCCGGCATCGCGCCGTAGTTGGCGAGGACATCGAACGCGTCGTTGACCGCGCCGCCGCCGCCGAAGTTGCAGGTGCCGTGCATGCGCACGTAGTTCTTCGCCTTCTCCTCGTAGCACATCCGCACCACGAACATCTCCGACAGGTTCATCGGCGGCTTCCCCATGCGCAGCATCTCGGCTTCCATCATGCTGACCGAGGAGTAGCTCCAGCAGGTCCCGGCCCGCTGTTGGTTGGGCACGGGCGTCGCCGACACCTCGCACACTTGAGTGAAGTCGTAGCCCTCCGGCGCCGGTTGCTCGGCCTTGCCGCTGCCTGGTTCCTGGGGGAATGCGAGTTGGGTGAGGAGCAGTGCTGACAGGACTGGTTTCGCCATGGTCTCGTTCGTGATCTGGGTGTCGCGCCGAGTCTACCTCCGCCTCCTCGCCCGTCGCCTAATAGATCAGGGTCTTGCCCGCCGACGACATCGCCAGCCCGTTCTGCACCGCCGGGTCGAAGACCAGCCATTGGAAGTAGAGCGAGGTGCCGCGGAAGAACTGCGGCATGACCGGCATCAGGAAGCGGAACTGGCCGCTGCCCTGCTGTCCGATCAGCTGGCTGTGCATGTGGTTGACCGAGACCAGCACCTGGCTCTCCTCGAGGCCGAAGCCGGCGAGGCTGAATGGCAGCGGCAGGCCCGAGCTCGAAGTGTTGCTGAAGCCGACGTAGAGCACGGCGAACAGCGCCGCCGGGCGCAGGCCGTCGAGGGTGATCGCGAAGTTGTTCGAGCCGGCGAACGGCAGGCCATCCATGTGCGTCACGCCGTGCAGGCTGCGGCCGAACTTGAACGGACCCTTGAGTTCATAGAGGCGGTTGCCGGTCGTGGTCCGGGCGACGCAGGCGATGCGGAAGTCGCCGTTGCTGCGGCGGTAGACCTCGAGCCCCGAGGCGACGCCGCCCGGTGCACCGCCGGGATTCGGCACCTGGAGATTGCCCCAGAAGCGGGTGCCGGTCGGCTCGAAGTCGAAGGCCGAGATCTCGGCGCCGGAGGTGCGCACGAGGCCGACCGAGGTGCTCAGCGGCTGCTGCGACCAGAGGTAGTAGTTGCCGAAGACGTGGTCGTAGCCGGCGCCGGTGGTGCCGATCGGGATCGTGATCGGGGTCGGTCGCGGCAGGTAGGCGCCGGTCGTGGCCGAGACCTCGTAGGCCCGCCCAGCGGTCGGATCCGTGAGCAGGAAGATGCCGCCGCCCGATTCGCCGGACGGATTGTAGGCGAGGCCGTAGTCGGCGCCGGCGAGGGCCGGCAGACCGGTGACCGGGATCGAGGGCAACGGCAACCCGTTCAGGTCGTAGCCGATGAGCTGGATCGTGCCTGCTGCCAGGTAGACGAGCCCGTAGACGCCGACGGGTTCGTAGGCCGCGAGTGGGTTGGGCCGGCGGACCATGACGGCGAGATCGGTGATGCCGCGCGGCGCCGTGGCCGAGGTGAACGGCACCGGGGTGGTGCCGGTGACGCTGCCGGCCTGGTCGAGGCGGACGATGCTGTGCGACAGGCCCGGACCCGTCGCCAGCGCGGTGACCCAGTAGGTCCGCTGCGTCGTCGCCGTGTTCTCGATCACCGCCACGGCCTGGCAATCGGCGCCGGTGGCATTGAGCAGATCGAGGCCGGTGGTGCCGAAGCCGGTGTCGACGTCGCCGATGCCTTCGCCGGTCTCGTCGGCGTCGCCGACCTTGACGCACTTGCTGCTGACGAACAGATTGTCGATGCCGGTGTCGGAGACCGCGTCCGACAGGAACGACCAGTTGATCTCCTCGTCGTCGGGCTGCGGCCACAGTTCGGCCTTGACCGTCACGGTCTCCCAGCCGTTGCCGATCGGCACCGAGTCCCAGGTCATCGACGAACGATCGTACTGCAGCAGATCCTTGGCGAGCGACTCGATGATGCTGCCGGCGGTGCCTTCGTAGACGTCGAACTGGAAGTCGAAGATCTTGACCCAGTTCAGGTGCGGGTCGTTGTCGACGGTCAGGTCGAGTCGGGCCGGGGCGGCGCCGGCGGCCAGCCCGAGCACGTCGCTGTGACCGGCCAGGCTCGGGATGATCTGCAGCGGCCCCGTGATCACGGCCCGGGTGTTGTTCGCCACGTACCAGTTCGGCGTGCCGCCGACGATCTGCGGCGTGAATGGCGCCGGTCCGCTGAAGTCCCAGTAGAGGCTCAGGGTGCGGTCGTCGCTCACACCCCACCACGGCGGTGGATCGAGCGGCGTCTGCGCGGCGAGGAGGCCGTTGAGCAGCGTGGTGGCGAGCGCGCTCAGCAGGATGGAACGGTGCGAGTTCATGGTCTTGCTCGATGCCGGATGCGGTGGCTTTGGCAGGGTCAGTTCGGCTTCTTGGTCGGGGTCGTGCCGGAGTCGGCGTGGTGTTGGCGCAACTCGGCCTCGGTCAGGGGGCGAAGGGGTAGACGTCGGGCGACGCCGACGGGATCCGTTGGCCAGATGCAGGCGGTGCCGTCGAGCGACGTCGTGACCGCCCAGCGGCCATCGGGGCTGAAGGCGTTGCACTTCACCGTGTTGGTGTGACCGGCGAAGCGCAACTCGTCCTCTTGCGGAGCCGCGATGTTCCACAGGCGGGCCACGCCATCGCCCGGTGAGCTGGTCAACAGGTGGGTGCCGGCGCGGTTCCAGGCGAAGTGTACGACGGGATTGCCGGTCGAGATGCGGCCGAGTTCGACGCCGTCGAGGGCTGTGATCCGGACCTCGCCGTCGGCCGCGGCGGTCGCGATCGCGAGGCCGTCTGGTCGGAACGCGACATGGCTGATCGCCTTGGCATGTCCGCTCAGTTCGCCGCGCGGCGCCGCGTCGGGAACGGACCAGAGGCGGGCCTTCGATTCGCCGTTCTCGACGGTGACCAGCAGCCTGCCGTCGGGTGACAGGTCGGCGGCATGAATCGGACCCGGGCGCTCGAGCCGCATCACCTCGGACTGATCGGTGGCGTTCCAGACGATGGCGGAGCGGTCGCGGCTGGCGGTCAGGATGCGGTGGCCATCGGCGACGAAGCGCACGACGTTGACGTCGTCGTGGTGGGCCGTCAGTTCGAACAACGCGGCGCCATCGCTGAGGCGACGCACCCAGACCTTGCCGCCGTCGGTGCTGGCGACGATGCGTTCGCCGGCGCTGTCGATGTCGATGGCGTCGATCGGATTGCCGAGCCCGACGATCCACAGCTGGCGGCCGGCGCGCGCATCCCAGAGGCGCAGGTTCTCGTCGTCGCCGGCGGTGGCTAGACGCTCGCCGCTCGGGTCGAAGCACGCGGCCGGCACCTTGCCGGGCTGCCGCAGCGTCACCACACCGCGGGTGTCGGCGAAGTCCCAGATCAGCGCGCGCTTCTGGTTCCAGGCCAGGATGCGATGGCCGCTGCAATCGAAGGCCGCGCCGCCGACCCGCGAGCCCGTCTCGTAGCGCATCAGCTCGACGCCGGCCGAGGTGCTCTTCTCGCCGGCATCGAACACGCGCAACACGCCGTCCTGGCCACCGGTGACGACGAGCTGGCCGCTCGGATCGAAGCCGACGCTGCTGATCTCCTCGGTGTGGCCGACGAATTGATGCTCCTCGCGCACGGTCAGGCCGGCACCGTCCGGTCCGTTCGCCTCGAGCCGCCACAGCCGCGCCGCCATGTCGTCCGAGCCGCTGAGCAGGCGCTGGCCATCGGGGGCGAAGGCAATCGCGTTGACCTGGCGGCTGTGACCGAACTCGACGATCGGCAGCGCCGCGGTCGCTCCCCCGGCGGGTGGCTCGCCGTCGGGCACGCGGTAGAGTCGCACCCGCCCGTCGTGCGATGCGCTGGCGACGAGCTGGCCGTCGGGCGAAAACGCGAGCGCCGCGACGCGGCCGCGGTGGCCGGTCAGGTGCACGATCTCGGCCTCCGCCTCGACCGACCACAGCCGCACGAAGCCGCCATCGCCGGCGGTGGCGGCGAAGCGCCCGCTCGGTGACAGCGCGGCGGCGGTGATGATCTGCTTGTGGGTCCTGCACTCGGCGATCGGCCGACCCGAAACGGTGTCCCAGACCTGAGCCAGGTACGGGCCGTTGCGCGCCGAGCCGTGGGTCAACGCGCGGTCGCCGGTCCGATCGAACCGCAGGAACTCGACCCCGACCTCGTGTTGCCAGATGCCGGCGAGTTCGCCGGTGCTCACGTCCCAGAGCTTGACCGAGCGGTCGCCGCTGGCGGTGGCGACGCGCTTGCCGTTCGGCTGGAACGCGGCGTCGACGATCCACGAGGCGTGGCCGCGCAACGTGTGGAGCAGGGTGCCGTCGCCCGACCACAGCAGGGCGATCGCGGCGCCGTCCTGGTCCTGGCCGATGGTCAGGATCGACCGGCCGTCCGGCGACCATCGCGCCCCGAGCACCTGGCGATTGGGCGCCTCGAGCGACAGGGTGCCGAAGCCGCGACTCAGGGCGGCCAGCACCGCGCTGCGCGACTCCGAGGACGGGCGGCGGTCGACGGCCAGCAGGGCGAGGGCGATGGCGAGCTCGCGATCGCGCGAGATCATCTGCCGGCTGGCGAGGCTCATCAGCGCCGACTCCGCGATCGCCGCCTTCTCCTTGGTCGCCTCCTTTTCGATCTTCTCGCGATAGAGATTGATCAGCGTTCTGGTCTCGTCGCTGTCGCGCTTCGCCAGCGCCAACGTCGCGCTGTCGAACGCCGCCTGGTGGCGGCCCTCGGCGTCCTTGGCCTTGGCGTCGGCGACGAGGCGGTCGGCCTCGCGATCGTCGAGCGCCGTCGAGTACCACGCATAGCCGAGTCCGCCGGCGGCGATGACGAACACCGCCGCCGCCGCGATCGCCTCGGTTCGATGCCGGTGCAGCCACTTCGACAGCCGCACCAACGCGCCGGCCGGCCGGGCGTGGATCGGTTCCCACCGCAGGAAGCGCTGCAGGTCGGCCTCGAACTCGACGGCGCTCTGGTAGCGATTGTCCGGGTCCTTCTCGAGCGCCTTCTGGCAGATGGTGACGAGATCGCGCGGCACCTTCGGGTTGTGGCGCTGCGGCGAGACCGGTTCCTTGAAGCAGATCTCGTAGACGACCTGCTGCAGGTTCTGGCCGTCGAACGGCCGCCGCAGCGTCAGCATCTCGTAGAGGATGACGCCGAGCGCGAAGACATCGGTGCGGTGATCGACGGCGACGCGCTTGGCCAGCGTCTGCTCCGGGCTCATGTAGTGCACGGTGCCGGTGATCTCGCCCGACATCGAGATGCTGCCGTCCTCGAGCGACTTGCTGAGGCCGAAGTCGAGCAGTCGCGCCTGCCGCCGATCGTCGATCATCAGGTTGCGCGGCTTGAGGTCGCGATGGACGACGCCCTGCGCGTGGGCCGAGGCCAACGCCGAACCGAGCTGGGCGCAGAACAGCGCGCACTCGGCGACGTAGCCCTTGTCGGGCTCGATGCCGAGCGTGCCGTCGATGCTGCTCGGATCGGGACCGTTGGCCAGCCGCAGGTCGTCGAGGATGTCGCCGAGGTTGCGGCCGGCGATGTAGTCCATCGCGATCGCGAACGCGCCGTCGACCTCGACCAGGCTGTGTACCGGCACGATCGCCGGGTGCTTGAGCTGCGCCGCCGACGCGGCCTCGCGGCGGAAGCGTTCGACGTGGCGTTTGCTCAGCGTCAGGCCGCTGGCCATCACCTTGAGCGCGACGCGGCGATTCAGCGAACGTTGCCGGGCGAGGTAGACGACGCCCATGCCGCCGCGGCCGAGCTCTTCTTGGATGTCGAAGTCGCCGAACGCGCGGCTCTGGCTCTCGACCTCGTCGTTCGACTCCCACTGCTGGTGGCCGAGCAGGCCGTCGAAGGCGAGGAACTCGCGACACTGCGAGAAGATGCGCGGCCGGATCGCCTCCGGGAACTGCTGCACGAAGGTCGTGAGCTCGGGCGTCTCGCCGCACGAGTGATCCTCGATGAAGCGCTCGACCGCCGCCTGCACCAGGGCGGTCTCGCTCTCGTCGCTGGCCTGGCGCTTGACGTCGGCGGCTGCCTCGGGCTCGGTCACGTCACGACTCCTGTGGCGCGATGCGGTGTGCAGGATTGTCGCGGATGTCTGGCAAGCGGCTGTGGTCTGACGAGAAGAACGCGGGGGTGCGGGGTTCCTGATTCTGCCTGTGGGAGGCTGGCCGGCAAGGCGCGGTGGGCGATGCCGGGTGAGATCGTCGTGGTGGTGGGGTCGGCGGATCAGCGGAGAGCCTCATCTCGTCTGTGAAAGGGCGGCTCCGGTTCTGGCGCACGCGGATTTGGCTGCGGCGGTGGTGAGGGGGCCGTGGCAGGGGGGTCGGGGGACGAGCTCCTCTGGCCAAGGAGTGCCGAGTGATCAGTCAATGACCATCAACCGGCTCGAGAGGCGACTCGCCGATCCCCGTTGCGAACTCGACGTGCGGAGGCCCGATGCGGCGTAGAGCTTCTCAATAGCGACCGCAGGACAACTGCAGGCCGTTGGACGCACTGAGCAGGAGCGGTTGTCCTGCGCCGAACTCGAGCTGCATGTACTGCTGATGCAGGACCTGTCCGGCGAGCGAGGCCGCGTTGGGGATCGGCAGCTGGTAGGTCAAAGCTCCTGCCTGCGGCACCGTGATCGACACCGCGTCGCCGGTTGCGAGCTGCAGACAGCCAGGTGCCGCGAGCGGAGTCAAGGACCCGAGCGGCAAACCCGGAGCGCCGAAGCCGAAGACCGACGCCGCGAGTGCCGTCGGACCAAAGCCGCTGGCTTCTGAGACGAATGTGCTCCCGATCCATGGCAAGGTCAGCGAACGCAGGGCGACCGGCCCTGCCGTACCGGCGCACGGGTTGGCCAACGCGAGCACGGTTGCCGGACAGGTCGATCGCCACTGTGCCAGGAACGCCGAGGGCTGACCTCCTGCCAGGGTGAAGTCACCGCCGAGCGCGACGGAACCGTTCCGGAGCAGGGCCATCGCGTTGACGCCGCTATTCAGGTAGCCGCCGTAGACGCCGCCGGTATCGGACCACACGCCATTGGACCAACGCGCAAGGTGCCATGTCGATACTCCTCCGATCACGATGAAGCCGCCGCCGACGAGCAGATCGCCGTTGGGGAGGGGCAACAACGACTTCACGACTGGACTGGTCGTATTGGCTCCCATCGAGTTCCACTGGCTGCCGTCCCACCTGGCCAATGACGTACCTCCTGCCACCGCGTAGTAGCCATTCGCGACCAAGTCGCCATTCGGCAACACCGCGAGCGCGGATACCTGGTAATTGGAACCAGACCCCAAGGCGTGCCAGGCCACGCCGTCCCATCTGGCGACGTGGTTCGCAGCGACTCCGCCTACGGAGTAGAAGAACCCGCCCACAACGACATCGCCGTTGGGCAACTCGGCCAGTGACTTCGCGACCGCGCCGAACGGCCCGCCTACCGACAACCCGCTGCCCAGCGCACTCCAACTCGCCCCGTCCCACCGCGCGATCCCGTTCACTGGTACCCCACCGGCAAACTGGAAGTCCCCGCCAACGATCAGGTCGCCGCTCGAGTGCCGCAGACAGGAGTGGACTTGAAACTGATATGACGAAGTGCTGAGCCCGGAGCCGAGCGGATGCCAGGCCGTGCCGTCCCAGCGCGCGACGCCCGGGGCGTTGACGCCGCCTGCGGTGTTGAAGAAGCCACCCGCGATGATGTCGCCATTCGGCATCTCGGCGACGGCCTTGACGTCCCGATCCATACCGCTGCCGAGCGACGACCACGAAACACCATCCGAGGTGGCGACACCGTTCGCCACGACACCTTCGATCGAGGCGAACGATCCGCCCGCGACCAAGCCGCCGTTGGCGCGGGCAGCCAGCGCGTACACCGGAAAGTCCGTCCCCTGGCTCAGTTCATGCCAGGCAGCGCCATCCCAACGCGCCACGTTCCAAGCCGAGACGCCACCGGCGAACTTGAAATCGCCGGCCACCACGAGATCACCGTTCGCGAGTTGGGTGAGCGCGAAGATCTCGTTGTTCGTGCCCAAGAACGAGCTCGTGCCAGGGCCGAGTGGCGTCCACGCCGTGCCGTTCCAGATCGCGGCGTCGACTCCGACCGCATGAATGCAACTACCGAAGCCGACCGCGACCAGCTCGCCGCTGGGCAGCGGCAGGACGTCGTGGATGAGGCCCAGCGAGAAGCTGTTCGGATCGATCGGCGACCACGAAGTGCCATCCCAGCGCGCGAGGTTGTTCACCAGGGTGCTGCCGGAGTAGACGACGTTGCCTCCCGCGACGAGGTCGCCATTCGACAGCACGGCGAGGGTCTCGACGGCATACGATCCGTGCATCGACAGACCGGCGCCGAACGGATGCCACGCCACACCATCCCAGCGTGCGACCAGGCTGGCCGGCATTCCGCCGGCGACGTTGAAGTAGCCGCCGGCGGCGACA
>JAGQRA010000822.1 GCA_020425885.1 Planctomycetota bacterium
CCCGCGTCGGCGCTGCCGCCGGGCGAGTTGATGAACACCGTGATCGGGGCCTCCGGGTCCTTCTGTTCCATCGCCAGGCAGCGGATCGATGCCTCGCGCAGCATCTTGTCGTCGACCGGCCCGCTGATCATCAGCGTGCGGGCGTCGAACAGTGCCTTCTCGTACGGGTTGGGGGAGGCCGCCTTGTCACGGTCGCCGTGCTCGCACGGGCCGTTGTCATCTTCGTCGTCGTCGAGACGGTGGAGGCGGGGATCGAAGTCGCTGTCGTTCTGCATCGCTTTCGTTTGGAGCTGCGGCTCTGGCCTGGTTCCCCATCGGGAATCGGGGGGGCTCGGGTTGAGTCGCAACCGCCGTCACCAGGGGAAGGTTGGATAGCGCACCATCCGGCTGTCCGCAACCGCTGTATCGGCGGTGGGATCGAGGCCTCGCGGCAACATGCCTGCGCAACGGAAGAAAACCGGTGCTTGCGGTCTTGCGCCTGCGGTGCGGCAGCTATACCTTCCCGGTCCGTGATCGTCCCTTTGGCGCAAAGCCAGGGTGATCGCGACCTCGCCCTTCGACCGCGGTGGTTCGCGGCAGGCAAACCTCGAAGAGGGCATCCGTCAAACCGTCGGTCCTCGGGTCAGCTCATGGCTGGCACGGGGTCGGTTGTATCGGGCGAGGAATGGTGGCGTGGGCGTGTGGCCCCGTCGCATCGACGAGCCGAGCGCTGCAGTCAGTCGGCCGTCGCCCGAGGCGTGGATTCACGGTTGCCGTGGTCTGCGCTCACCCTGCTGGATGTTGACCGCCAGAACGAAAGCTCCGCGGTCGGGATGCAACGCATGAGCATCAGCGATAACGATTTCCAAGGTGGTATGGACTCCGGCCCCGATGGTGGGGGGCCCGATCGCAAGCGCTGGCGCGGGGGCCGTCGCCGTCGGCGGCGGCGCGGCGGTGGCGGTGGCGGCGGCGGCCAGGGTGAAGGCGGCGGCGGTGGCGGTGGTGGCGGCGGCGGCAATGGCGGCGGGCCGATCGGTGTGGTCGAGGGGCCGACCGAAGAGGTCACCGGCGTCGTCGAGTACACCAAGGAAGGGAACGGGTGGCTGCGCAAGAAGGAGAACAGCTTCATGCCGGACTCCATCCCCAACGGCGACACCTTCGTGCCCGCGACCCTGATCCGCTCGCTGCGGTTGCAGGAAGGCAGCGAGATCAAGGGTCAGGCCGGCCTGCCCAATCGCGGGCCGCAGCGCTTCACGCTCACCGAGGTCGAGACCGTCGACGACGTGTCGGCGGAAGAACGCCGCGACATGCGGACGTTCAGGGACATGACCGTGATCGATCCACAGCCGCAGTTCGTCCTCGCCCCTGGCGACGACGACGTCAGCCTGCGCGTCGTCGACCTCTTGTGTCCGGTCGGCTACGGCCAGCGCGGCCTCGTCGTCGCCCCGCCGCGCTCGGGCAAGACCGTGTTGATGCAGAAGATCTGCAACGCGATTTCGACGCGGTATCCGGACATCCACATGATGGTGCTGCTGATCGACGAACGCCCCGAGGAGGCGACCGGTTGGCGGCGCAGCGTCGCCGGCCCGAATCGCGAGGTGCTGGTGTCGACGCTCGACGAGGGACCCAAGCACCATATCGCCGTCAGCGAGATGTGCCTCAAGCGCGCCCAGCGCCTGGTCGAGACCGGTCGCGACGTCGTCATCCTGCTCGACTCGATCACGCGACTGACGCGCGCCTACAACAGCTTCCTCGGTGGCCGCGGTGGCGGCACGATGTCGGGCGGTCTCGGCAGCAAGGTGCTCGAGGTGCCGAAGAAGTTCTTCGGCGCGGCGCGCAAGTGCGAGGAGGGCGGCTCGCTGACGATCCTGGCGACGACGCTGGTCGAGACCGGCTCGCGCATGGACCAGGTCATCTTCGAGGAGTTCAAGGGCACCGGCAACATGGAGCTAGTGCTCAACCGCCAGCTCGCCGAGCGCCGCATCTTCCCCGCGATCGACATCGAGCTGTCGGGCACCCGCAAGGAGGAGCTGCTGCTCGGCGCCGACACCACCAAGCGGCTCTACACGCTGCGCCGTGTGCTGGCGCGCATGAATGCGCTCGACGCGATGCCGCTGCTGATCGACCGATTGATGAAGACCGACAGCAACCAGGCGTTCCTCGATTCGTTCCGATTGGAGGAATGAGTCCGCCGACCGAGGCGTGAGCTCAGGTTCGGCGAGCAGGCGAAGCCGGGGAGTTCTTGCCGGCCGTGATCGTAAACCCGCACTTTTTTGACGCAGCATGATCGAGGTTCAACAGCTCGCGAAGAGTTACGGCTTCGCCCGCGCCTTGAAGGGCATCTCCTTCCAGGTCAGCAAGGGTGAGGTCATCGGCTTCCTCGGCCCCAACGGCGCCGGCAAGTCGACGACGATGAAGATCCTGTGCGGCTACCTGCTGCCGAGCGGTGGCCAGGCCTCGGTCGGCGGCCTCGACGTCGTCGAGCGGTCGCTCGAGGTCCGGCGCCGGATCGGCTACCTGCCGGAGACGACGCCGCTCTATGCCGAGATGCGCGTCGACGACTACCTGCGCTTCGTCGCCGCGATCCGCGGCGTGCCCTGGGGCCGTCGCAAGGCGGCGATCGCGCGCGCGGTGCAGCTCTGCGGGCTGGTGCGCGTCACCGGCAAGAACATCGACGAGCTGTCGAAGGGTTACCGCCAGCGCGTCGGCCTGGCCCAGGCGATCGTCCACGAACCGCCGGTGCTGATCCTCGACGAACCGACCTCGGGCCTCGATCCCA
>JAGQRA010000823.1 GCA_020425885.1 Planctomycetota bacterium
CGCCGCCCCGGCGACGCGCCGCCGGGCCCGCGAACTCGGCATCGACCTCGGCCAGGTCGTGGCGACCGGCCCGCGTGGCCGCATCACCAATGACGACCTCGCCGCGTTCCAGAACGGAGCTGCTGCCGCGGTCACGGCCGCGGTCACGGCGGGCGGCGTGCCACGGTTCGCGCCGATGGCGATCGCCGCGGCGCCGGCGGGTCGAACCGAGGAGCGGATCCCGTTCCGCGGCCTGCGCCGCAAGATCGCCGAGGCGATGACGCGGTCGAAGTTCACGGCGACGCATTTCACCTATGTCGACGACATCGACGTCACCGAGCTGGCGAAGATCCGGGGCGAGGCCAAGAAGGCATACGCCGGCAAGGGCGTCAACGTCACCTACCTGCCGTTCATCATGAAGGCGATCGTGCAGGCGATGCGCGAGTTCCCGATGATGAACAGCTCGCTCGACGAGTCCACCAACGAGCTCGTCGTCAAGAAGTACTACAACTTCGGTATCGCCACCGACACCGACGGCGGCCTGATCGTCCCCGTCATCAAGGACGTCGATCAGAAGTCGATCGGCGAGCTGGCGCAGGATCTCCAGGACCTCGCGGCGCGCACGCGCGACGGCAAGGTCACGGTCGACGACCTCACGGGCGGCACCTTCACGATCACCAACGCCGGCAACATCGGCGGCCTGTTCGCGACGCCGGTGATCAACTTCCCCGAGGTCGCCATCCTCGGCGTGCACGCCATCAAGGACACGCCCGTGATCCGCGACGGCGCGATCGTCGTCGGCAAGAAGATGTACCTGTCGGTCTCCATCGATCATCGCATCGTCGACGGCGCCACCGGCGCCCGCTGGATGAACGTGATCAAGGAACACCTCGAACAGCCCTACCGCCTGCTGCTCGCCTGATGGCCCGCGCGACCAAGAAGAAGGCCCGGAAGGCCCCGCCGAAGCAGACGCCAGCGACTCGGAAATCGACCGCGCAGCCGGCCACGACGAAGAAGCCGAAGAAGCCGGCCGACGCGAAGAAGAAGGCCGGGCCGACCGGAGCGAAGGCGAAGGCTTCCGCGGCCGGGCCGCGACCGAAGCCCAGGTCGAAGGCCAACGCACCCTCGCCCCCCACATCCTCGATCGGCCTCGTCCGCCTGCTCGAGGACGATGGCAGCGTGGCCCGCGGCCAGGACCCGGGACTCGACACCACGACCCTGCTCTACCTTTACGAGCAGATGGTGCAGGTCCGCGAGTTCGATCGCCGCATGCTGATGCTGCAGCGCCAGGGTCGCATCGGCTTCTACGGCCCCATCCTCGGCCAGGAGGCCGCCACCGTCGGTTCGATCGCCGCGCTGCAGCCGCGCGATTGGATCTTCCCGGCGCTGCGCGAGGGCGCCGCCGCGATGATGCGCGGTCTGTCGCTGACCGAGGCCATCAACCAGCTGATCGGCAACGGCGCCGACCGCTGCAAGGGTCGGCAGATGCCGTGCCACTACACCGTCAAGGAAGGCAACTACTACGCGATGTCGTCGGTGATCGGCACCCAGATCAGCCACGCGGCCGGCGCCGCCATGGCGGCCCGCATCCGCGGCGACGACGTCGTCGTGCTCGGCTACATGGGTGACGGCGCGACCAGCGCCAACGACTTCCATTGCGGCCTCAACTTCGCCGCGGTGTTCAAGAGCCCGTGCGTGATGCTCTGCCAGAACAACCAATGGGCCATCTCGGTGCCGATCAGCAAGCAGAGCGCAGCCGAGACCATCGCCCAGAAGGGCAAGGCCTACGGCATGCCCTACGTGCGCGTCGACGGCAACGACGTGCTCGCGGTCTACTCGGTGACCAAGGCCGCGGTCGAGCGCGCCCGCGCCGGCGACGGCCCGACGTTCATCGAAGCCGTCACCTACCGCCGCCTCGGTCACAGCAGCAGCGACGACCCGACGCGCTATCGCGACGAGACCGAGGTCGCGGCCTGGGAACGCAAGGACCCGGTCGATCGCTTCCGGCGCTACCTGAGCCGCAGGAAGCTCTGGAACGACGATCGCGAGGCCGCCCTCAAGGCCGATATCGCGACCCGCGTCAACGACGCCATCGCCGCCGCCGAGCAGGGCGACCCGCCGGCCGACGAGACGCTGATCACCGACGTCTACGCCCAGGTCACGCCGAAGCTCA
>JAGQRA010000824.1 GCA_020425885.1 Planctomycetota bacterium
CAAGGTGGCGCGGTTGTTCCGGCGCCGCTGGCGTGCCACCTCGGCTTCGTCCGGCTCCTCGTGCGTCGCCACCGGCATCGATTGCGGCATCGTCCGCGGCGACGGCGCGGGCGCGCCGGGGCCGCACTCGCCGAGGATCTCGTCGCCGAAGTCCGCATCCGACAGTTCGCCGGTCATGCTGCCCATCAGCACATCGGTATCGGTCTGGGGCAGCTCCCAATCGGAGGAGTTGTCCTCGCCGAGGCACGCCTGCGGCATCGGCCCGGCATCCTCGAACAGGATGTCGTCCGGAGTCTCTGCGGCGCGATCGGGTTTGTCGCTCAGCTTGATCTGGCCATAGGAATACGGGTCGTAGCCTGTCATCTCTTCTCTCCGAATTGTCTGCGCCGGTAGCTCGAAGGCAGCCCGAGTTCCTTGCGGTACTTCGCGATCGTCCTGCGGGCCACGTGCACGCCCCGCTGTTGCAGGGCGGTGACCAGGTCGTCATCGGACAACGGGGCCTGTTTGTCCTCGGCGGCGACCAGATCGGCGATCTGCTGCGCCACGCCCATGCGTCCCTGGCCGGCGACCGTGGTCGCCTTGAGCCGGCCGCCGTCGAAGAAGTCGCGCAGCCGGAACAGGCCGTACTCGGTGGCGACGTGCTTGCCGGCGATGGCGCGGCTGATCGTCGACGTCGCGAGTTCGAGCTCGTCGGCGATCTCGCTCATGCGCAACGGCACGATCGCGCTGCGACCACGTTGCAGGAACTGGACCTGCTGCTGCATCACCGCCCGCACCACGCGCAGCAGGGTCTCCTGCCGCTGTTCGAGGGCGGAGATCAGGTCACGCGCCAGCCGCAGCTTCGGCCGCAGGTAGTCGCGGACCTGCTTCTCGGCGTCGCGATCGATCGCCATCGCCGCGTACTCGGCGTCGATGCCGAGCGACGGCAGTGCCGACTCGTCCAGCGCGACGTGAACGCGTCCATCGCGGTAGACGGCGAAGGCATCGGGCCGGATCGGCGCCGCCGCCTCGTCGCTGAACTCGGAGGCCGGGCGCGGGTTGAGCCGCCGGATGCGCTCGAGCACGTCCTGCAGCTCGTCGAGCGAGAGGTCGAGATCCCGGGCGACCTCGGGCAGGCGGTTGCGACCGAGGGCGTCGAGGTGATCGCGCAACAGCCGTTCGATGAGGCCGAGATCGGGGTCGCCCTCGGCCTGCAACAACATCGCCTCGATCGCGTCGGCGGCGCCGATGCCGCGCGGCTCGAGCGACTGCAGTTCGGCGTGCGCCTCCTGCAACAGCTCGAGCGGCAGGTCGAACTCGCCGGCCAGCTCCTCGAGGTCGAACGGCAACAGGCCGCGCTCGTCGAGGTTCTCGCTGAGCCGGATCACGGCTTCGCCGAGTTCGCCGCCGACCTCGCGGAAGGCGAGCTGCTGGCGGACGAAATCGACCAGCGAATCGGCGTGGGCGGCGATGCTCTCCAGGAACCCCTGCATCGAGCCATCGTCGGCGTCGAAGCGCGGCCGCCACGACTCGCCGTCGTCGTCACGTTCGCGAGCCGCCCCCGGCTCGACCTCCTGCTCGCCCAGCGGCGCCGCGCGCAGCTCGAGCGTCTCGTTGCGCTCCGCCTCCAGCTCGAGGAACTGCAGCAGATCGGAGGTCGCCAGCTGCAGGACCTCGATCGACTGCAGCATCTGCGGCAGCAGCGCGAGTCGTTGCTCCTGGCGTTGTCCGAGTCGGATGTCGAGGCTCATGTGCGGCGGAAGGTGGCTCCGCAAGAGGCTTTCGACGCCCGGCGCACAGATCTTGAGCGACCTGCGCAGAACCGTCCGAATATGCGGCAGTCCGGTCGCTAGCCGCGCGGTCGCCGCCGCGCGGGCCGGGCCTCGGGCGCCGCTCTGAGTGGATCCTCGGGCCAGCTGTGCCGTGGATAGCGACGACTCAATTCGCGACGCACCTGCGGGTAGACGTTGGCCCAGAAGCTCGCCAGGTCGGTGGTGACCTGCACCGGCCGATGATTGGGCGCCAGCAGCTGCAGCACGACGGGAACGCGCCCGCCACCGAGCGCGCGCACCGATGGCACGCCGAAACACTCCTGCAACCGCGCCGCCACCGTCG
>JAGQRA010000825.1 GCA_020425885.1 Planctomycetota bacterium
ACGGCGAGGACATCTCCGGCTACGGCGACGACGACCTCGCGGGCTGGCGCGCGCGGTCGGTCGGCTTCGTGTTCCAGCTCTACAACCTGCTGCCGGTGCTGCGCGCGATCGAGAACGTCGAGCTGCCGCTGCTGCTCGCGCCGCTGTCGAAGGCGCAGCGGCGGCAACAGGCCGAGCGCGCGCTCGAGCTGGTCGGGCTGAAGGACCGCATGGACCACAAGCCGCGCGAGCTGTCCGGCGGCCAGGAGCAGCGCGTCGCGATCGCGCGCGCGATCGCCACCGACCCGAAGGTCATCCTCGCCGACGAGCCGACCGGCGACCTCGACCGCGACACCGCCGACGCCGTGCTCGAGATGCTGCAGCGGCTCAACCAGGAGCTGCACAAGACGATCCTGATGGTGACGCACGACCCGCAGGCGGCCGGCTACGCGGACAAGGTGATCCACCTCGACAAGGGCAAGCTCGGCCGCATCGAGGACAACCGCAAGGCACAGGGGAGCTAGCGATGCCCCTCCGCCTCCTTGCCCGGAACATCCTGGGCACGCCGATCCGCGCAATTCTCACCCTCGGCTCGGTCACGATCGCCGTCTTCCTGCTCTGCATCCTGATCGCAGTGAGCCGTGGACTCGACGCGGCCGTCGCCAAGGCCTCCGAAACGCGCCTCTGGGTGCAGTCTGCGGTCAGCCTGTTCGTCGACCTGCCGAACAGCTACGAGAGCAAGATCGAGTCGACGCCGGGTGTTGCGGAAGCTATCCGCTTCACCTGGTTCGGCGGAGTGTTCCAAGACCCCTCGAACTTCTTCGCACAGTTCGCGGTGGACCCGGCCGATTGGCTCGCCAGTTACCCGGAGATCGAGTTCGTCGAAGGATCACTTGCCGACTGGCAGTCTACACGCACAGGATGCGTGATCGGGGAAGACCTGGCCAGCCGCTTCGGTTGGAACCTCGGCGATCGCGTTCCGCTGATCGGCACGATCTTCCCGCGTACCGACGGCGCCAACTGGCAGTTCGACGTCAAAGCCATCTACCACTCGAAGTCCGTGAACATCGATCAGGCGACGATGTTCTTCGACTTCGAGTATCTGCGAGAGAGCCAGGAGGCAGGCGCCGTCGGTGGCCCCGACGGCGTCGGCGTCTTCCTGATCCGACTCCAACCGGGCGCAGACCCTGATGCAGTGATCGCCGCCATCGAGCAGGAATACGTGAACGGCCCACAGGCCGTTCGAGTCACGACAGAGGCAGAGTTCCAGCGCCAGTTCATCACGATGCTAGGCAGCGTCCCGACGCTGCTAGCGAGCATCGGTGGCGGCGTACTCTTCGCCATCTTCTTCGCAGTGCTCAACACCATGCTCATGGCGGCTCGCGAACGGACGCGGGACATCGGGATCCTGAAAGCTCTGGGCTTCTCCAACGGCGCGGTCGGCGGCCTGCTCATCGCGGAGTCACTGCTGATGTGCGTGACAGGAGGTGCTATCGGCCTGACGCTCGTGAAAGCCGCCGAACGACCGCTGTGGTCGATGCTCTCCGCTCAGGTCCCTGGCTTCCAGATCTCCAACGAGGTCTTGTTGACCGGAGTCGCATTGGCTGTGGGCCTCGGCCTCACCGCCGGCCTCGCGCCCGCCATGCGCGCGCGTAGCCTCCGTCCCGTACAGGCCCTGAGGATGGACGCCTGACCCATGGCCCTCGTCCCGTTACAGTACAACGTGCGCAGCCTGCTCGTTCGCTCCGGCAACACTTGGCTCTGCATCTTGAGCATCGCCGCGACCGTCGCCGTGCTCGCCGGCATCCTCAGCTTGCAGCAGGGCTTCGAGACCGTATTCGCGGAGCGCGGTCGTGATGACATGTTGGTGATGCTGCGGACCGGCGCCACGTCAGAAGGCGAGAGCGCCTTCGACCGAGAACGCGCGGACATCGCGCGCAAGGAGATCCCCGAGATGGCCGCGGATGCCAACGGCCGCCCGCTTGCGTCGGCGGAACTCTACCTTGCGACGCTGCTACAGCGGAGGGACGGCGGAGAGACCAACATTCCGCTTCGTGGCGTACAGCCGGCGACTTTCGACGTGCACGGCGACAACTGGCGGATCATCGAAGGACGCAACTTCGAACCGGGAACCGACGAGATCGTCGTCGGCCAGTCGTTGCCGTCTCGAATGCTGAACTGCAGCGTCGGCGACACTCTGACGATCAATGTGACGCCATTCCGCGTCGTCGGCGTGTTCGAGTCGACAGGCGCATATCAGACCGAGGTATGGGGCGACGTGGACCGCATGCAGGCTGCGCTCAAGGTCGACCACTACAGCCGCATCATCGCGACTCTCCGACCCGATGCATCTATCTCGGCACTCGCCGAGCGTCTCGAGTCCGACAAGCGGATCCCCGCGAAGGTGCTGAGCGAGAAGGAGTATCTGAACAACCAGACGGGCGCACTGACGGGACTCTTCAAGTTCCTCGGCACCTTCCTGTCCATCATCATGGGAGTCGCAGCCGTCTTCACGGGGACCAACGCGATGCTGTCCGCGCTCGCGGCCCGCACGCACGAGATCGGCGTACTACTCGCGACCGGCTTTCGCCCGTTTGCGGTGTTCGCTTCGTTCCTCCTCGAGGCCGCGCTGCTCGGTCTGATGGGCGGTGTGATCGGCCTTCTGCTGGTCCTACCACTACAAGGCATGCAGACCGGGACGACGAACTTCGCAACGTTCACAGAGGTGACGTTTGCCTTCCGCACGACTCCATATGCGATGTTCGTCGCGATCGTGTTCGCGCTGATGCTCGGTGTGATCGGCGGCGCATTCCCCGCCTGGCGCGCCTCGCGCATGACGCCGACGCAGGCGCTGCGGCGCGGCTGATGATCGGCCGGGGCGCGCGCGGCCTGGTCGCGACCTACCGCGACGCGTTCGGCGGGCTGCCGCGGCTCACCTGGCTGTTGTGCCTGGCGGCGTTCTTCAATCGCTGCGGCGCGATGGTCGTGCCGTTCCTCAACCCGTACACGAACGCGACCTTCGGCTACACGCCCGAAGAGG
>JAGQRA010000826.1 GCA_020425885.1 Planctomycetota bacterium
GTGACCGCGCCGGTGTTCGCGTCGTGGCCACCGCCGAGCCACCGCGAGGTGTTCGGGGTCGCGGCAGATGGCTTGGACGAGCGCGCGCGTGCCCGCGCGGTGTTGACCGCGTTCGTGCCGCGCGCCTTTCGACGACCGATCGGTGACGACGAGATCGACCGCAAGCTCGACCTGTTCGAGCGGCTCCGACCCGGTTGCGACGGCTTCGAGGCGGCGATGATCGAGGTGCTGGCGGCGGTGCTGGCGTCGCCGGACTTCCTGCTCGTGGGACCGCTGTCGGGCGCGGCGGCGGCCGAAGGCCGCCTCTCGGCGCCGGAGCTGGCGATGCGACTGTCGCTGCTGTTGTGGTGCAGCGCCCCCGACGACGAGCTGCGAACGCTCGCCGCCAGCGGGCGCCTCGCCGAACCGGCGGTCCTCGACGCGCAGGTCTCGCGCCTGCTGGCCGATCCCAAGGGGCGCCGCTTCCCACGGCAGTTCGTGCGCCAGTGGCTGCACCTCGAGCTGCTCGACTACCTGCACGTCGACCGCAAGCGCTACCCGCACTTCGACGACGACCTGCTCGCCGCCATGCGCGAGGAACCGATCGCGTTCTTCGACGAGGTGCTGCGGCACGACCTCAGCGTGCTCGAGTTCGTGCAGGCCGACTTCGCCGTGGTCAACGAACGACTGGCGCGGCACTACGAGCTGCGCGGCGTGATCGGCAACCACTTCCGCCGCGTCGAGCTCGTGGCGCCGACGCCGCGCGGTGGCCTGCTGACGCAGGCCGGACTGTTGGCGATGAACTCGGACGGCAAGGACTCACATCCGCTCAAGCGCGGCATCTGGCTGCTCGAGCGGCTGCTCGACGACCCGCCGCCGCCGCCGCCGGCCGCGGTGCCGAAGATCGACCTCGCCGATCCCGAGATCGCCAAACTGACGCTGAAGCAGCGGCTCGAACGCCACCGCGACCAGCCGGCCTGCATGTCGTGCCACAGCAAGATCGATCCGTGGGGGATCGCGTTCGAGCACTTCGACGCCGTCGGCGGTTGGCGCGACGCGATCGCCGGCACGCCGGTCGACGCCTCGGCCGAGCTCTTCAACGGGCAGCGGCTCGACGGTGCCGCCGGGCTCGAGCGATTCCTGCTGGGCCATCGCCAGGATCAGTTCGTGCGCGCGCTGGTCGTCAAGCTCGCGACGTTCGCGCTCGGGCGGCCGCTGACGTTCGCCGATCGCGCCGAAGTCGACCGGATTGCCGGCGAAGTGCGTCGTCGCGGTGACGGCCTCGCTACCATGTTGCGTGAGATCGTCCGCAGCCAACTGTTCCAATCCAGGTGAGTAGGGTCGCCATGCAGATCGACATCGCTTCACTCGACCGCCGCCGGTTCCTGCGCGGCGCGACCGCCGCCCTGGCGCTGCCGGGGCTGGCATCGGCGTTCGGCAGCCGCGGTCGCGAAGCGCCGCGCGCGCGCCCGCGGCGCTTCGCCTGCATCTACCAGCCCGATGGCGTGCCGATGCCGTTGCGCGAGGACCTGGCCTACGAGGACTGGTCGTGGTTCCCGCACGGCGGCGGCGCGGAGTTCCGGCTGACGAAGTGCCTCGAGCCGCTGGCGCCGCTGCGCGCCGAGCTGACCGTGATCTCCGGCATGTCGCACCCCGCCGTGCGCGCCGTGCACGGCCACTCCAACGCGGACCAGTTCCTGACCGGCGCCGATACCGGTGCGAGCGGCGAGTACCGCAACTCGATCTCGCTCGACCAGCTGTTCGCCGCCCGCGTCGACGACCAGACCCGCTACGCGTCGCTGGTGATGTCCTCCGACGGCGGCACCGGCACCGCGCGTGGGGCCCAGACGCTGTCGTTCGACGCCAACGGCCGTCCGATCCCGGCCGCGCACCGCCCCAAGCGGATCTTCGATTCCCTGTTCGTGACCAGCGATGCCGCCGCGCGGCGGCGTCTTGCCCACAGCCAGAGCGCCCTCGACGACCTGCTCGAGGACGCCCGTTCGTTGCGAAGCCGGTTGTCGGGCCACGACCGCGAAGTGCTCGAGCAATACCTCGACGCGGTGCGCGAGACCGAGCAGAAGGTCGAGAAGGCCCGGCGCTGGGTCGACGTGCCGCTGCCGCAGGTCGATCCGGGCGAGCTGCGCCTCGACGTCACGCCGGACGAGGCGCGGGCCTACGTGCAGGCGATGCTCGGCATGATCCATCTCGCCTTCCAGACCGACAGCACGCGCGCCGCCACGTTCCAGCTCGGCCGCGAGAACGGCGTCGGCATCAGCGACCATCTCGGCCGCGCGGTCGGCTTCGAACTCGCCCACCAGCTCTCGCACGACACCACCAAGGTCGGCGGCTGGAGGAACTTCGGCATCTACTGTCGGTTCCTCGTCGAGGAGCTCGGCCGGCTGGCCGAGAAGCTGCGGCAGACCCCGGAGGCCGGCGGTGACGGCAACCTGCTCGACAACACGCTGATCCTGTTCGGCTCCGCCTCGAGCGCCTTCCATCTGTCGCGCAACTACCCGCTGATCCTGCTCGGCGGCCGCGACATGGGCTTCCGTCACGGCCAGTACCTGAACTACGTCGGCGACGGCGCCTTCGGCGGCGCCTGGAACGGCGGCACCGAGCCGTGGCAGCGCGAGTTCGACCGCGAGGATCGGCCGCTCGGCGAGCTCTACGTGACGATGTTGCGGCGGCTCGGGGTCGACGTCGCCGAGTTCGCGGGCTGCCGCACCGGCATCGACGAGGTCTGACCGCGCGCCACGCCGCTCAACGGGTCGTTGGCGGCGTGGTGTCGATGATGCGCAGGTTCGGATTCAGCTGCTGCAGGCGGTCGCGGCAGGTCGGGGTCAGATCGGAATAGCTGATGTCGAGGATGCGCAACGACCGCATTCGGCCGAGCGCCTCGCCGAGCTCGTCGGTGATCGCCGAGCCGAACCGTTGCCCCGGCCGCTCCACCCGTCCGCGCCGAACCGTGAGGTCGAGGTTGTCGAAGCCGATCATGGCGAGGCGGAGCTCCGTGAGTTCGGTCATGTCGGCGATCGGCTTCAGCCAATCGGTCGCGAACGTCGCGTTGCCACCGAGATCGAGTCTGCGCAACGAGCCGAGGGTGGCGATGCGGGCCAACGTCGCGGCGTGGATGTTCGGACAGGAGTGCAGCGTCAGCTCCGTCAGCTGCGGCAGTCGCGACAACACGGCGAAGGCCTCGTCGTCCGCCGTGGACCAGCTGATCAGGAGCCCGGTCAGGTTCGGCAGATGGGCCAGCGCCTCGAAGCCGCGCCGCGTCAGCGCCGTCTGATCGACGAGGCTCAGGCGGCGCAGACTCTTCCTCGACGCCAGCAGGGCCAGGCCGTCGTCGCTCAGGGTCTGCTGCGGTTGCGTGGTCTGACCGGGCGTGTGCGGCGAGGGGAGCACCGCGCGCAGCTCGAGGGTCGCGAGCTCGTGAAGCCGAAGCAGCGCCGGCACCTCGTCGTCCTCGATGCCGGTACCGATCACGGCGGTCGTGTCGGCGGGCAGCGCCTCGATCTGGCGGCGCGACGACACCGTTGCCGGCTGCTCCGGAACGGGGTTCTTGGTCGGGGTCGGCTCCTGGGCGGGTCGCGAGACCCCGCCTCGCGACAGCGTCGCGACCGCGATCACGGTGATCACGCCGAACAGTGCCGCGGCGGCCACGGTCCATGTCCGACGCCGTTCCGACCCGATCGGCGCGGCCGTCGACCGCAGTCGTTGGCGCACGGCCTGGCGCAGATCCGGTGCGCGATCGTGACCGCAACGTTCGCCGAGGGCCCAGTCCATCGTGCTCGCGGTGAGCTGCTCTTCCGTGTCGTCGTGTTCGGTCATTGTCCCATTCTCCGTTCGATGCAGTCGCGCAGCGCGGCGCGCAGCCGATGCAGCAGATTGCGCACGCCATGCGTGCCGATGCCGAGCTCGGCGCCGAGTTCGGCGCGCCCGAGCCCGTCGCGGTAGGTGCGCACGATCGCGTGGCGCGAGCGCTCGTTCAGCCCGGCCAGGCAACGGTCGAGCGCCTCGAGCCAGCCTTCGCCGGCGTCAGGGGCGAGATGGCGATGCCACAGCCGTTCGGCGGCCTCGGCGTGGCGGATGGCGCGGCGTCGATCGTCACGTCGCTCGCGCAGCCACAGGTGGCGCGCGGTCTGCCGCAGGAACGCCGCCGCGGTGTCGTCGGTGCGGGCGGTGACGCCGCGGCGCACCGCGATCACCAGCGCGTCGAGCGCGATCGCTTCCGCCTGCTGGCCGGCGCAGCCGAGCAGGCGCAGGAATCGCCACAGCGGGCGCTGATGACGCGCGACGAAGGCGTCGGTCGCGTCTGCGGAGGCGTCGTCCTCGGCGTCCGCAGCATGGAAACTCGTGGTCACGGCGTGCACTTGCGGTTGTCCCCGCCAGCCCGACGAAGGTACTCGAAGAAGTTCGGAATCCGTGTCGATGTCCGATCGCCGTCGTCGGGCTGCCGGCCGGGTGCCGCCCGACCGGGCTGTCTGCAGCACGCTTGTGCGACCACCGGGCCCGCGTAGTCTGACGCGCCCGCAGCCATCCCTTAGCCACCCGTCCCCGCTCCGCGCCGGAAGCCATTGTCCAGAATCTTCAATCCACGGACCGCCTTCGTCGCTGCCCTGGCGTTCCTGGCGCTGGTCTACGGCGTCGCGGCCGCGCGCTTCGACTGGTTCCCGTCGTCGGTCTTGGTTCCTGCCCTCGACTACGCCTTCTGGGCGCTGCAGCCGGCCGACATCCATCGGCTGTATTCGGCGCGCCATGACTTCAGCGGGGCGCGCAGCTACGACGCCGATGGCAACATCGTCGAGATCAGCGACGAGGACAATGCCAAGGACGTCACGCTGGTGACGACGTTCTTCATGACCGCGACCGGCGCGCGACCCGGTGTCCGCATCATCGACCGTCGCGGCGAGGTGCTGCACGAATGGTTCGTCGACGGCGATGAGCTCGCACCGCCGCCACGGCAGGATCCGATGACGCCCCTGGACGCGATCCCCAACTACGCCCACGGCACCTACCTGTTCGAGAACGGCGACATCCTGATCAACATCGAGTACCGCGGTCTCGTGCGCCTGGACGCGCGTGGCGAGGTGATCTGGAAGTGCGACCGCCGCACGCACCATTCGATCCACCGCGACGCCGACGGCAACTTCTGGGTCTCGGTCGTGAGCTGGGCCGACGCGCCGGCGGACCTGATCGCCAAGTACTTCGGCCTGTGGCCGCCGGTCAACGTCGACGGCGCGCTGAAGATCTCGCCCGACGGCGAGATCCTCGAGGAGCACGACTTCGTCGCCGCGTTGTGCGCGACCGCGAACAAGTCGCTGATGTGGACCAACGGCCCGAACTCGGCCGCGCGCAAGGGCGACATCCTGCACCTCAACGACGTCGAGCCGCTGCCCGCGGCCATCGCCGACCAGTACCCGTTGTTCGACGCCGGCGACCTCCTGGTCTCGATGTGCCACATCGACACGGTGTTCGTCTACGACCCGAAGACGCGCGCGATCAAGTGGCTGCAGACCGGGCCGTTCGTCCGGCAGCACGATCCCGACTTCCTCGGCGACGGCTGGATCAGCATCTTCGACAACCGCGCCGACGAGTCGCCGGCCGGCCAGTTCCTCGGCGGCAGCCGGCTCTACGCCGTGCAGCCGCACACCGGCGCGGAGAAGGTTCTCTATGCGGGATCGACGACCGGCAGCGGTCGACGACGGCCGTTCTACAGCAGCCTCGGCGGCAAGGCTCAGCACCTTGTCAACGGTCATTGGATGCTCATCGAGCCGACCGCGGGGCGCGTCTTCGAGGTCGACGCGGCGGGCCGCATCCGTTGGGAATGGGTGCACGAGCAAGAACAGCCGAATATGATCTGCGAGGTGCTCGAGGGCACCCGCTATGCGATCCCGCGCGATCGCGTGCTGGCATGGCCGCGGCGCTGAGCGACGAAACGGACAACATGACTGACGTGACCGGTATCGATCTTCCCGCCCTCGCCTACCTCGGTCCCGGTGGTCTGCTCGGTTCGCTCGGTGCCTTCATCGCCCTGATCGGAGCGCTGTTGCTCGCGCTGCTCGGCCTGATCTGGTACCCGATGAAGCGCCTGTTCGCGGGACGCCGGAAGCAGCGCGACGAGGGCGCCGGACCCGTCGAGGATCGACGCCCGTGACCTGGATCGCCGCGGCGTTCCTCGTCGCTTCGTTCCTCGTCTTGCTGCAGGTGATGCGCGTGCCGTCACGGGTGGCCGAGATCGGCGCCGTCGGCCGCTCGGCGCTGCGCACGATCCGCGACCCCGACCTCAGCGACGCCGACAAGGAGAAGGCGATGCGGGCCGGTTCGCTGCGCCTGTTCGGTTTGTGCGGACTGATCGTGATCGCGGTCGTCGCCGCGCTGGCGGTTCCGGCCGGCCTGGTCGCGCTGGTGGCGCTCACCGGCCTCGTCGATTTCGATGCCGCCCTCGAGCGCACGCTGTCGTGGCAGATCCTGGTCGGCGCGACGCTCGTCGGCCTGTTCGGCATGCGGCTCCTGGCCCGACCTGCGTCGTGAGCTTCGAGAACCGCTACGGCCTGTTGGAGCGGGCGCTGCACCGGGTCGCGTTCGCGACGACGACGGCGCAGCTCGGCCTGGCCGACCTCGAGCGGCGCCTGTTCGCGCGCGAGCTGTCGGAGGTCGAACCGGCGGCGCCGGTGCTCGTCACCGCGTTGCCGCGCGCCGGCACGACGATCCTGCTCGAGATGTTGGCGGCGACGCCGAGCTTCGCGGCGCAGACCTACCGCGACATGCCGTTCGTGCTGTGCCCGTTGCTGTGGAGCCGGTTCACATCAGCATTCCGGCGGGCCGACGCGCCGCGCGAACGCGCGCACGGCGATGGCATCCAGATCTCGATCGACAGCCCCGAGGCGTTCGAGGAGATGCTGTGGATGGCCTTCTTCGCCGATCACTACCGTGGCCCGACGTTGCCGGTCTGGACCGACTGCACGCGCCGGGACTTCGTCGAGTTCTTCGCCTGGCACCGGCGCAAGGTAATCGCGCTGCGGCGCCGCCTGAAGCGGACCGCCGGCCGCTACGTCAGCAAGAACAACCTCGACATCGCGCGCATCCCGGCGCTGTGGCAGGCCGTCCCCGACGCCCACGTCGTGGTGCTGGTGCGGGAACCGCTGCAACAGGCCGAGTCGCTGCACCGTCAGCATCTGCGCTTCCTCGAGCTGCACGACCGCGACCCGTTCGCCCGCCGCTACATGGCCGGCATCGGTCACTTCGACTTCGGCAGGAACCTCCGGCCGATCGACTTCGGCGGCTGGCACGCGCGACGCGCGACGGCGGACGCGACCGAGCTCGGGTTCTGGCTCGAGTATTGGAACGTGGCCTACGGCCACGTGCTGGCCAACGTCGATCGCGAGCGCCTGCACGTCGTCGGCTTCGAACGGCTGTGCGATGGCGCTGACCTGCATCGACTCGCGCAATGCATCGAACTCGATCACGAGGAGCTCGCGGCGCAGCGCGGTCGCCTCGGGCGGCAACGTGAGCATGCGGTCGATGTCGGCCTACTGCCGGGCGCGGTCGTCGACGAGGCGCGGAAGGTGTACCGCGAGCTCGTGCAGCACTCGGTTGTCTGATCCATAGGGCAGGGCATCGTTGTTGCCCGTGCGTGCGCCGCCTTCGCGCGTCGGATTGCCGCCCCTTCGGGCAGTGGCTAACATCCATCCGCGATGCAGATTCGGCGGCAAGCGCTGCCGCCTCGGAGCGGCGGCCATCGGCCTGGACGCGGGGCAGCGATCGGCGGCTTGGCCGACGAAGGCGCGCGATCGGGTGGCGATGTGGGAAGGGTGCGGCCCGACCAACGCAGCGACGACTCTCGATCGGGCCACGAGTTCGGCCAGATCCGCGTCGATCCGCGCGCCGGTTTCGATCCGGGCGCCGCAAGCGGCGGGCAGCGGCTGGACCCGCGGACCCGGGCCTACTTCGGTTCGCGATTCGGAACGGACTTCGATGACGTCAGGGTCCACACCGATGAACGCGCCGTCGAGTCGGCCAGACAGCTGAAGGCCAGCGCCTACGCGCACGGCGGCCATCTCGTGTTCGATCGGGGGCGATACGCGCCGCACTCGCCTGCCGGCCGCCAGCTGCTGGCTCACGAGCTGGCGCACGTCGTGCAAGCTCGAAGGGGACGGGGCCCGGCCGCGTCATCGCAACACGTCGCGGAACCGGGGGCGGCCGTCGAACGGGAAGCAGCGCAGGTGAGCCGCCGCATCCGCTGCGGCCTCCCCGCCGGTCCGGTCAAGGGCTCCCTCGGCGGGATCGCGCTGACCGCGAACAGCAAGGCCATCGAACGCCTGATCTCGTACTCCGCGGGCGACTGGGCCGTGACCGACGAGGAGGAAGCGGCGGTCCTGCGACTGCTGCGGTCCGATCCAGACATCTCGGCGACCGTCAACGATCTCGAAGCTGCTGGCATGCTCGAGGCGATGATCGACCGGGTGTCGGAGTTCCGCCGCGAACTCCTACTCGTGCTCGGCGATCGACTGACGAAGGGTTCGGACTGGGCGTTGGTGATCCCGTACGTTCGCGACCTCGGCCCGGAGTGGGAGCTGCAGTTCAACATGGGCTGGCACGGTCTGACGAAGTCGGCGCGTCGCTTCGACCCCAAGAAGCTCTCGCACGTCGTCGGCAAAGGCCCGACCGATCCCTTCGGCGGCTCGGGAGCCACGGGTGTGAATCCGACGAAGCGGAGCATCGGCCTGCGCGATCAGTACAACCTGTGGCAGAAGGACCCCGCGACGGAGGCCAGGTATTCGAACCCGATCAGCGGTCCGCTGATGCCGTACGTGACCGGCCTGAGCGCGGCCGATCGCCGTGACCAGGCGAAGCTGCTGCTGCGACGCAAGATCAGCACCGTGGAGAAGGACTCCTACGGCGGCAAGCTGCCGTCGCGAGCGCAGGTCGTTCGCGCGGCGGCGAAGGAACACGATCTCGCGCCCGAGCATCTCGCCGGGTTCCTGCTGGCCGAGCAGCGCGATCAGTCACGCAACGAGGACGCGAAGGACTACATCGGCGCGACGACGGTGAACGCCAACCTGTCGATCGGACTCGGGCAGGTCGTGGTCTCGACCGCGCGCAAGCACGATCTGTTCGCCGACCTGATGTCGAAGAAGACCAGGCGCAGCCTCGATCACGACGGCATCGCGCGGCTGCTCGCCTCCGACGAGTACAACATCTTCGCGGTCGCGCGCTACATCCGGATCGTCGCCGATGCCGGTGCCAAGAAGTCGCTCAAGTCGCTGCCGATGACGAAGGCGCAGTATCCGGGTCTCGACCTGAAGGCGTACGCGGGTCACTCGAAGGGCTGGCCGGACGACAACCTCAAGGCGCTCGCGTCGGAATACACCTCGAAGATGTGGGACGACGGGCTCGTACCCGCCTGGGGTGAGTTCGTGTTTGCGGCCATCAAGGACGTCAAGGCCAGCAAGGTCTTCTGAGCCGGACTTCGTCGGCGAGCGATGCCGCCCTTCACCGCCCGGCGTCACCAGCGCCCGACGTGACCCAGGGATCACCTAGCCGCCGCAGCTGTGGTTCCATCCGACTTCGCAGCGTGGCAACGACGTCGGGGTGGAGGTCCGCCACGTTCTCCATCTGGTACGGATCCGCCAGGCGGTCACGCAGGATGGTCGATTCGGTGCCGTCCTCGTGCCGCTCGATCACCAGCGTGTAGCGCTCGGTGCGCAGCCCGCGCAGTCCGCCGGCCGGGGCTTCGGTCGGCACCTTGAGGTAGAGCTGGTCGTCGGGTCGCGGGCCGATCCCGGTGCGAAACAGCGCCGCGTGGCTCACGCCTTCGACCGCGGCCGGGACCTCGCCCTCGAGCCCCAGCAGGTCGAGCAGCGTCGGATAGAGGTCGGGCACCGAGATCCGCAGGTCGTCGTGCCGCGCCGGGATCACGCCCGGCCAACGCACGATCAGCGGGATCCGCATCGACAGCTCGTAGTGGTTGTTCTTCGAGATCTGGCCGTGCAGGCCGAGGCAAT
Source organism: Planctomycetota bacterium (assembly GCA_020425885.1). Next base: position 9,987 of record JAGQRA010000826.1, read on the forward strand.
CGCCGTGGTCCGAGGCGAACACCACGATCGTGTCGTCGGCGAGGCCGCGTGCGGCGAGGGCAGCGAGGATGCGGCCGATCTGCTCGTCGACGCCGGTCATCATCGCGTACTGCAGGCGCATGTTGAGGCGCGTGTAGCGACCCCATCGCGACTGCGCCGGCAGCAGGTCGGGGCGGTCGCCGATCAGCTCGTCGGCCGGGATGTCGCGGTAGTCGTCGAGGTAGCGCTGCGGCACCTGCTGGTAGGGCATGTGCGGGGGGTTCATCGACACGACCAGGGCGAACGGCTGCCGGGCGTTCGTGTGCGCATCGAGGAACTCGATCGCGACGTCGGCCTCGTGTTCGGGACCCCACTGCTTCACCTTCAACCGGTCGTCGCGGCCCATCGCGGTCTCCCAGTACTCGGGTGCGAGGTGCTGGTCGAAGGTGTTGTAGGCGTGCCAGAAATCGAAGCCGTGGCGCCGGTCCGGCGGCGTCCATTCGTTCCAGGCCATCTTCGGTCCGTTGTTGGCGGACTCGACGAACGGCGGTCGCGGCGACTCGAGGTGCCACTTGCCGATGTAGCCCAAGGCGTAACCATGGTCGTGCAGCACGTCGGACCAGCAGCGCGTCGTGCGCTGCAGCTCGCAGCCGTGCGGCGACGTGTCCGAGTTGCAGTTGCCGAGTACGCGGTTGCTGAACGGATACTGGCCGCTCATCAGCATCGCCCGGAACGGGCTGCAGACCGGGTAGTTCGACACCGCCTCGGTCAACACCAGCGACTGTCGGGCGAGGTCGTCGAGGTTCGGCGTCCGGACCCGCTCGCGACCGAGAAACCCGAGCGCCTGCCCGCGCCATTGATCGGCGAGCAGGATGACGAGGTTGGGGTGGGCGCGCTGTCGGGTCGGGGGCGCCGCGCAGCCGACCAGGGTGGCGATGACGAGGCAGGCGAGGTGGTGCAGGCGGCTCATGTCGTCAGTCGAGGGAGGGGGCCACCGCGGGTCAACAAGCCGTCCGGGGTGCGTACACCGCTGGCGTCGTCGCTACGGGAAGTGGACGATTTCCGGTCATCGCTGCGGCGCTCGGACCGCGGTCCGGAACTTGCCCCGCCGAACTGAAACGAAGGACCATGCCATGAGAACCAACCGTCACGACCTTGCCCTCACGGTCGCCCTGGCCGCGCCGTTCGGCGGCACACTGCTGCCGTCGCAGGCTCCCCAGTACCGGATCGAGCTGCTCGGCCCGGGCACGTTGATCAACGACATGAACGAGGCCGGCGAGGTCGTCGGCTGGGTCAGTGCCGGCGGCGTGCAGGCGTTCGTCGTCGGACCTGATCACGCCCACGAGATCCTGCCGTTGCCAACGGGCTACAGCTCGGCGTGGGCGCAGGGCATCAACGATCACGGCGTCATCGTCGGCTCGGCGGCCACCGGCAACTTCCCCGAGTTCGGCCAGGCCGTCGCGTGGTTGCCCGATGGCCAAGGCGGCTACTCCGTGCAGTTCCTCGGGCAGCTGCCGGGCCACACCAGCAGCGTTGCCTATGACGTCAACAACCGCGGCGACATCGTCGGCGTCTCGATCATCCCCGGGTTCCAGGGCGGGCCGACGGTCTGGTTCAATTCGCCATCGGGGGTCATGAACCTGGGCGCGCTCGGCGCGCCGTCCTCGCCGAAGCAGATCAACGACGAGGGCGTCGTCGTCGGCATCTCGGGTGGCCTGTTCGACATCGACACGCTGCAGGCCAGTCCGCTGCCGCCGCTGCCGACGGGTTGGAGCGGCTTCCAGGGCTGGGCGATCAACGACTACGGCGACCTCGCCGGCAAGGGTCTGCATGGCTCGCAGATCAGCGCCGCGATCTGGACCGCCGGTGGCGGCTGGCAATCGGTCTCCTCGCGCTTCGGTCAGTCGGCGCTCGTGCAGGCCTTCGACATCGACGATCAGGGGCTCGTGACCTTCGCGACTCCGGCACCGGCGCTGTGGGTGCCCGGGGTCGGCTCGTCCTCGATGACCGCACTGCTGCCGCCGTCCGAGCAGACGAACTGGACGTTCTCCGCGAGCCTCGGCAGCGCGGTCAACGACTCGGGGCAGATCGCGGTGCTGGCGACCCATGTCCCGTCCAACACCGTCGGCGTGGCTTTGCTGACGCCGATGAACTGCCAGGACGATCTCGGCGCGCAGGGACCGGGCACGGCCAATGCGACGTTCTGCGGCGCCGGTCTCGCCGGCGGCCAGTCGAGCGACTACGTCGTCACCGGTGCGCCAGGAACCAGCGTCGGTCTGCTCGCGGTCTCGTTCGCGGGTCATCCGGATACGCCGGCGTTCGGCGGCACGCTGGTCTCGTTCGGCGGCTACCTCTACTACCTGCCGCTGTTCACCGATGCGGTCGGCGAGGCGCGGCGGCCATTCGCCGGCATCGCTGCCCCCGGCGTCAATCTGGTGCTGCAGAGCGTGTTCCTCGAGCCATCACTGCCGCAAGGCCTCGCGTTCTCGAACGCGGTGCTCGGCCGACTCGGACAGTGACGCCGCCGGGCGTGGCCGGCGCCTACTTCTCGCCGATGCAGAGCAGCTCGCGCGCGGTGCGGTGGTAGAGCCTGCCCCTGGCGTACGAGATCGAGTTCGCCGTCCACGTCTCGCCGTCGGGCCCGAGATCGTTGAGGGCGACGAACGCCTGCGAGCCGGAGGTCCAGGCGCCGGCCTCGAGCACGTAGACCGCGCCGGTCGCGAGGGTGTAGTAGAGGTGGTCATTGACCTGGGTCGGCGAGCCGTTGAACACCCAGTCCCAGCCGTCCCATCGGCTGCGCTGGTCGCCGGTGACCTCCTCGCCGCGGCTGTTGATGGCGCGCGCCTGCCGCTTCGTTCGCCAGCGCAACGTCTCGACGCCGTCTTCGCGGTGCACGCCGGTCGGCACCTCGAAGTACCAGACGTTGTCGGCGACCGGCTCATCGCCGACGCGAACCCGGCAGAAGGAATATGGCGGCCCGATCGTCGGCTTGCCCCACGCCGTGGCATAGCACTGGAAGAAGACGCAGTCGTTGGCAGCGTGCATCGAGTAACGCGCCGGGAACACGCCCTGGTCGAGGTCGACGCCCTTCTCGGTGACGAAGCTGTCGGTCTCGGCATCGAAGGTCGTGCGGTCGACGCCCTTGGTCAGCGGGATCGCGCGCAGCTCCTTGCCGGTCTTCAGGTCGAGCACGACGAGCGCGTTGCGATCGTCCCGCAGCAGCCAGTAGACGTGTCGTGAGTCCGCGGTCATGGTCTGCAGCGCCGCCTCGTGGTTGCCGCGCGGGTCGTCGTAGCGCCACATCCGGCGGCCCGCGTCGACGCCTGTCAGCCGGGTGAACGAGATGCCGACGGGGCGCTCCGGGACGGCGTGTGGTCCGCCGCGTGCGTGTACCGCGAAGGCGTCGTACGGCGACAGCACCAGCGTCGGCGCGTTGTAGTGCGTCAGCGCGTCCTCGCTGCGCCACAGCTCCTCGCCGGTGGCGGCGTCGAGGCCGACCAGGTAGTGCCAGCGCCCCTTGCCGTCGGGGGCTTCGAACGGCTCCATGTGCACGAACGTCTTCGCGCCCTTGCCACGCGCGCGATCGTCGACGAGGAACGGCTCGAACTGCTTGTTGAACGGGCCGTCGTAGGTCGGCGTGAAGTCGCGGTGCCAGACTTCCTCGCCGTCGCGCGTGAAGCACACGACCCGGCCGCCGGCGTTGGTGAACCACACGTGATCGGCATCGGCGACGGGCGAGGCGCTGGTGGCGTCCGAGAACGGGTAGCCGTAGATCGAGGGCACGGTGCCTTCGATGCGGCGCGTCCAAAGCAGCTTGCCGGTCGCGGCATCGAGGCAGTGGCCGTCGATGTGCTTGCCGACGACCTCGCGCTTCTCGACCGCGTGCGCGTACTTCACTGCGTCGTCGGGGTCGAGCCCGGTGCCGTTCCACGGCGCCATGGTGGCGACGTAGACCCGGTCGGCGACGACCGCGATTCCGCCCTGGCCGGTCTCCGGCAGCGGCGTGCGCCAGAGGATGTTCGTCCCCGTCGTCGCCGAGAACTGGCGCGGCGGTTCGGGGCCGGTCGCCGACCAGTTGCCGTTCGGACCGGCACCCTGCGGCCAGATGCCGGACGGGCCGTAGTTCTGCGCGCCGACGAGCAGTGTCGTTCCGAGCAGGCAGACGGCGAACCGAGGAAGTGAAGTCGAGGTGCGGACCATGAGGTCGCCAGCATGTCCACGTGCGCGGGGGGGCGCCACCGCCGGACGGTGGATCGGGACCGACGACGCCTGCCCTCGAGCGCCGAGCGCGTGACCGAACGCGGCACTGAGCTTCGCCACCGACGCAAGGCAGACGGACGGTGGAACTCGTCCCCCGATCTCGCTGTCGACGCGGACGACGCCGAGGTGCCGACTCAGGACGCCGAACGCGGCGGCCAGTCCGATGCCGCGGCCAAGAATACGCGTCGAGAAGAACGGGTCGAAGATGCGCCGCAGGCCCGCGTGATCGGCACCAGGCCGCGGCATCGGCGCATGGACCGGCCGAACGATCGCGAAGGTCGTGGTGTCAGCCGCTCGGGCCGGGGCCCGGGGCCGGGACGGGGGAGGCGGGTCACCTGGGTCAGACCGTCGGCGCGCGGGCCTTGTCGATCGCCTCGCGGACCTTGGCGTTCAGGTCCTGGCTCGAGAAGGGCTTGGCCAGCATCAGCGAGCCCGGCGGCGGGGTGTGATCGAGATAACCGGAAATGAACAGCACCCCCATGTCGGGCAGCCGGTCGGAGATCCGGCACACCAGCTCCGGTCCGTCCGAGCGCGGCATGACGATGTCGGTGATCAGCAGGTCGAAGCGGCGCGGCTCGTCCGTGCCGTTGCCGACCAGCATCTCCCAGGCGGCTTCGCCATCGCCGACCGCGGTCACCCGATAGCCGGTTCTGGACAACATCGCCGTGATCACCTTGCGGATCATCGGCTCGTCCTCGACCAGCAGCACGCTCTCGTTGCCGGGCTCGGCCGGTACGGCCGTGTCCTCGGCCTTCGGGCTCGGAGCCTCGGCCGACAGCGGCAGATAGACGCTGAAGGTGGTGCCGACGCCGACGCTCGTTTCGACGGTGACGGTGCCGCCGTGCTGCTCGACGATGCTGCGCACGGTCGAGAGCCCGAGCCCGGTTCCCTTGCCATGTGGCTTGGTGGTGAAGAACGGCTCGAAGATGGTCTCGACGAGCTCGGCGGTCATGCCCGAGCCCGAGTCGCTCACGGTCAGCATCGCGGAATCGACGCCGAGCGGCGAGATCGCCGCGGCGACGCGCGCGGTCGCGAATTCGAGCCGGCCGCCCCGCGGCATCGCGTCGCGGGCGTTGATGGCGAGGTTGGTGACGATCTGCTCGATCTGACCGACGTCGGCCCTGACGGCCGGCAGCCGGTCGGCGAGCCGGAGCTCGATGGCGACGTTCTCCTCGATCAGGCGGCGCAGCATCCCCTGCACCTCGGTGACGACCTCGTTGAGGTCGATGTGGCGCGGCTCGACCGCCTGCTGCCGACAGGTCGCCAGCAGCTGGCTGGTCATGGCGCGGGCGCGGTCGGCCGCCTTGAGGATCTCGTCGAGCTCCTCCTGCACCTCGACGCCGCGATCGCGCGCCAGGTCGGCGTGACCGA
>JAGQRA010000827.1 GCA_020425885.1 Planctomycetota bacterium
CCACCGCGGCGCCGGCCACGCACGCCGCGGCCTCGGTCGCCGCATGCACCTCGGCCACGACCTCGCCGGCCACGACCGCTTCGCCGAGCTGCCGGCGCAGCACGAGCCCGACGTTCGGATCGATCGCACCGCCCTGCTGCCGCCGGCCGCCGCCGAGGTCGACGACGATCCGACCGAGCGCCAACGGGTCGACGTCGGCGATGTAGCCGTCTTTCGCCGCGGTCACCGACCGGATGACCGCCGCGTTGCCGAGCCGACCCGGATCCTCGAGCACGGCGGTGTCACCACCTTGCAGCTCGAGGTTGTGACGGAACACCTGCCGGGCCACGCCGTCGTGCCACAGCCGTTCGAGGGTGCCGCGCGCCGCGTCCGCGTCCGCCGTCACGCCGCCGAGCAGCAGCATCTCGACGCCGAGCGCGAGCGTGACCTCGCGCAAGTCGTCGGGGCAGTCGCCGTCCAAAGCCCGCAACACCTCGGCGACCTCGAGCGCGTTGCCGATCGCATGACCGAGCGGGTGATCCATGTCGGTCAGCAACGCGGTCACCTTGACGCCGGCAGCCCGCCCGGTGCGGACGATCGTCTCGAGCAGGGCCCGCGCGTCGTCCTCCTGCGGCAGGAACGCAGCGCGGCCGCACTTCACGTCCAGGACGAGCGCGTCGATGCCCTCGGCCAGCTTCTTCGACAGGATCGAGCTGGTAAGCAACGGGATGCTCTCGACGGTGCCGCTGATGTCACGGGTCGCGTACATCCGCCGATCGGCCGGCGCCAGCTCGTGACTGGCGGCCATCATCGCGTAGCCGCATGCCTGCACGACCTCGCCGAACCGCTGCAGGCCGAGGTCGGTGCGGTAGCCCGGGATCGACTCGAGCTTGTCGATCGTGCCGCCGGTGTGACCGAGGCCCCGACCACAGACCATCGGCACGGCGACGCCGGCGGCCGCGACCAGCGGCGCCAGCAGCAGGCTGACCTTGTCGCCGACGCCGCCGGTGCTGTGCTTGTCGACCTTCGGCCTCGCGATCGCGTCGTGTCGCAACACGACCCCCGAGTCGCGCATCGCCAACGTCAGCGCCGCGGTCTCGGCCGCGGTCATGCCGTTGCAGCACACCGCCATCAGGAAGGCGCCGAGCTGGGCATCGCCGAGCGAGCCGTCGACGACGCCGGCGACGAGGTCCTCGATCTCGTCTTTGGCCAGCTGGCAGCCATCGCGCTTCTTGGCGATCAGTCTGGCCGGGTGGTTCTGCATCAGGGTGGTTCTCGGTGTTGGACGACGACGGCGGCATTCATGACAAGGTCGCCAGCAGCTTCACCGCCGGCGCGACGCGAATCCCCTCGGGTGTGACGTAGTCCTTGCTGCCGTGCAACGACACCTGCCATGCCGGCGCCTTCGGGAACTTCGCGTGCAGGTACCGCAGGTTCTTATCGACCTGGTCGTCGCCCACCTTGCACTCGACCAAGAGGACCGGCTGGCGGCGATCGACCACGACGAAGTCGACTTCGCGACCGTCGGTGTCACGGAAGTAGCGCAGCTCGTAGTCGCGCCCCTCGACATCCTGCTGCCAGTGCACCCACCGCAGCAGGTGGCTGGCGATCACGTTCTCGAACCGCGGGCCAGGCGCACTCACCACCGACCAATCCCAGTGGTAGTGCTTCTGTGCCTTCTTGATGGCCCGGATGCGGGGGGTGCCGAACGGCGCGAGGCGGAAGATCGCGTAGAACCGTTCGAGGATGTCGAGCCAACGCGACAGGGTCTTGTGCGTGGTCTGCAGATCCTCGCGCAGCGCATTGACCGACAGCAACGACCCGACCAGATCGGGGAGACGCTGCAGCAGGAGCTCGAGGCTGCCGAGGTCCTGCACGCGCTCGAGATCGACGACCTCGTCGCGCACCAGCCGGGTCCGGTATTCCCGCGACCAGCGGCGGGCCTGTCGCTCGGAGCCGCCGAAGAAGGGCTCCGGGAAGCCACCGAGATTCACAAGTGCCGCGAGTTCGGCGCTCGACTTCATACCGAGTTCGGCGAAAGTCAACGGGTGCAGTCGCAGCAGGTGGTAGCGCCCCTGCAGCGAGTCGCCGCCGCGCCGGTAGAAATCGAGCCGCGCGCTGCCCGTGACCAGGATCCGCTGCCCCTCACGCCGCCCATCCCAGAGTCCCTTCAGCCAGTTGCGCCAGCGGTGGTACTTGTGGACCTCGTCGAACGCCCACAGCTTGCTCGTCGGCAGCTCGCCCCCCAACAGCTGACGCCGATGCTCGGCGACATCCCAGTTCCGGTAGCCGTCCCCCAGACCGCGCAGCGACTTGGCCAGCGTCGTCTTCCCGACCTGACGGGGTCCGGCGACGAAGACCATCTTGCGCTTCAGGTCGGCTTCGATCACCGGAACGAGCGCTCTCTTGGACACGGTCATATTCGACCTGGGTCAAGATCGTCTGTCAACAATGTTGACCTGAGTCAAAATCGTCAGTCGACCATGCGTCGCACCGGCGCACACGCGCTCAGCTCTCCATCGTCGAATCGAAC
>JAGQRA010000104.1 GCA_020425885.1 Planctomycetota bacterium
TCGCGTCCGCCAGCGGCCACTGGCCCTCCTCGCGCCGGCTGCCGAAGGTGTCGGTGAGCGAATCCTGCACGTGGACACGCACCAGCGACGGCTGGTTGGGCGACAGCTGGCCGTGCACCAGCGCGAAGTGCAGGTTGCGGCGCAGCCTGTCCTGGAAGGCGTACAGGCGGAACTCGCCGTACTCGGTCGGCATCGCGCACTCGCCGACCCGCACCACCGTCTTCTCGTGCAGCATCCGGTACTGGATGAGGTCGGCGATGGTGCCGATCTTGAGGCCGTGCTCGGCGGCGAACGCCTCCAGTTGCGGGCGGCGCGCCATGCTGCCGTCCTCGTTCAGCACCTCGACGATGACGGCCGCGGGCTCCAGCCCGGCGAGCCCGGCGAGGTCGCAGCCGGCCTCGGTGTGACCGGCGCGGGTCAGGACGCCGCCGGGCTCGGCCATCAGCGGGAACACGTGGCCCGGTTGCACGAGGTCGGACGGCACCGCGTCGGGCGCGACCGCGTCGAGGATGGTCTTCGCGCGGTCGGCGGCCGAGATGCCGGTCGAGATGCCGCGCGCGGCATCGACCGAGACGGTGAACTTGGTGCCCTTGCTCTCGGTGTTGTCGCCGACCATGAGCCACAGCCGCAACTGCTCGCAGCGTTCCGGCGTGAGCGTCAGGCAGATCAGGCCGCGCCCGTAGCGCGCCATGAAGTTGATCGCCTCCGGCGTGGTCGCCACGGCGGGCATGACGAGGTCGCCCTCGTTCTCGCGGTCTTCGTCGTCGACCAGGATCACCATGCGCCCGGCATGGAAGTCCTCGATCAGTTCCTCGACGGTGTTGAAGTTCATGAGCGTGCGGTTCCCAGTTGGTCAGCCGGCCGGCGCGGCACGGCACTCGATCAGCCGTTCCAGGTAGCGCGCGACCTGGTCTACCTCGATGTTGACGCGGTCGCCGGGCCCAAGCCCGCCGAGCGTGGTGACGGTCAGCGTGTGGGGCACGAGGTTGACCTCGAACGCGCTGCCGTCGACGGCGTTCACGGTGAGGCTGACGCCGTCGACGCAGACCGAGCCCTTGACGGCGATGTAGCGGGCGAGGCCCGCAGGCACCTCGAAGCGCATGCGCTCAGAGCGGGCATCGTCCTGTCGCTCGACGAGGCGGCCGACCCCGTCGACGTGTCCCGACACGAGGTGACCGCCGAGCGCCGTCGACAGCGTCGCCGCCGGTTCCAGGTTGACGCGGCCACCGTCGCTGCGCTCGCCGAGCGTGGTGAGCGACAGCGTCTCGGCCGACACGTCCGCCTCGAAGCCGTCCGCGCGCGGGGCGAGCGCGGTCAGGCACACGCCGCTCACCGACACCGAGCCGCCGACGTCGACGGGGCCGAGCGAACCGGGCGGGCAGGTGACCGCGATGCGCATGTCGCCACCGGCGACGGGCTGCTTCGTGACGGTGCCGATGCTGACGACGATGCCGGTGAACATGGCTGGCGGAGAGGGTGAGGTGGGTGCAGTCGGAAAGCAGGCGACGATAGCAGGTTTCGCCGCTCGCGCCAGCCGCCGGGGGGCTCAGGCGGGCGGTGCGGGCGAGAGCGTGAGTCGCAGGTCGCCGCCCACGTTGCGCGTGTCGTCGAGCCGCAGCGCGACGCGGTCGGCGAGACGTTCGAGCCCGGGCAGGGTGACCAGTCCGCGTGCCATGTCGCCGAGCAGCGTGGGCGCCACGTACAGCAGCAGCTCGTCGACCAGCCCGGCGGCGAACAGCGCCCCCGCCAGCGTCGCCCCGGCCTCGACCAGCACCTCGTTGATCTCGCGGGCCGCCAGCAGCGACAGCAGCGCTGCCAGGTCGACCCGGCCGTCGCCGGTCGCCGACACCTCCAGCACCTCGGCACCGGCCGCGCGCAGGGCGGCGCGACCTTCGTCCGTCGCCGCAGCGGTCGCAACCAGCACGTGGCCCGGCAGCGTCAGCGTCCGCGCCGTCGCCGGGGTTCGCAGGCGGCTGTCGACGATCACCCGCAGCGGCTGGCGCGGCGGCGTGTCGCCGGCTGCCGGCCAGTCGGCGAGCGCCTCGGCGCGCACGTTCAGCGACGGATCGTCGGCCAGCAGCGTGCCGATGCCGGTCAGCACCGCGTCGCTCCGCGCACGCCAGCGCTGCA
>JAGQRA010000105.1 GCA_020425885.1 Planctomycetota bacterium
GATAGGCGGCGAACAGCTCGAGCTGCAGCTTCAGGAAGCGACCGGCCTTGCTGACCAACCACGACCGCCGCCGCAGCCGACCGTTGTTGTCGCGCATCATCGCGTCCGTCAGGTTGATCGCGAACAGAGGGTTGAACACGTTCCGCGGCAGCGTCGAGGGCACCGTTCGGTGCTCGACCTGCACTCCGAATCGGTGCCGACACTGCCGCGCATAGGTGGCCTTCTCGTCCGAGATCAGCGTCGCCGGTCGCCCGCCGAGGAGACGCTCCATGCGACCGAACACCTGCCGCACGCAGTCGTTGCCGCGATCGCGGCGGCGTCCGACCTTCGCCTCATGGCGCTCCAGCCACCGCCGGCGCCAGCTGCCGCCCTTGGCTACTCGTCGGATCGGCGCCACGTCGGTGGCGATCACGAACTTGCTGTTGCGGTCGATCAGCACGGGCACGGTCAACGGCTCGATGCTGCGCTGCTCGAAGCTCTCGAGCTCGTCGATCATGAGCGTCCGCCCGGCAGGCAGGCCAGCGAGCAGGTTGCGGTTGAGCATCCGCAGATGGCGGCCGATCTTGCGGAACTTCTTCTGCACCGCGTGCACGTCGAGTCCCAGTACGCGCCCGGCCTGGCGCAGGCCGACGCCGCTCGTCAACAGCTGGAAGAGCAGGGCGTTGTCGTGTGGACGGCGGTCGCGGTAGTCGAGGCGGAAGGTCTGGCGTGAGAACCCACGCCGACAGACCTTGCACCGGAACCGGGGGACCGCCTCCCGTTGGCATCGCGGTCGGTAGCTGCCGTTGCGACGATAGAAGCGCTGCGGCGGTCTCCTGAACGCCGGGCATCGCCGGTTAGGGCACCGCACGGGGACGAAATCGAGTTCGGACATCTGGTTGGCTCCTTCCGGGCCTCGCGGCCCGACCAACCCTCTGTGTTCCGCATTCGCCAGCCGTTACAGGGTTCCCCACTCAAGACATCAGTTCTCGACCGCCCTTCCGCGTATGGGCCCGAGCACCGGGGCGGCTACCCTCCCCCCTATGACCGACGCAGCGGTCCTGCTGATTCTCGGGATGCTGTTCCTGCTCGGCCTGGTCTCCGACTTCGTCGGCCGGCGGACGTTCCTGCCGCGGGTGACGATGCTGTTGATCACCGGCATCGTCATCGGTCCATCGGGCCTCGGTGCCGTGCCGGACGAGTTCGTGGCGACGTGGTTTCCACTGCTGACCGACATCGCGCTCGGCATGATCGGCTTCCTGCTCGGCGAGAAGTTCCGACTGTCGGCGATCCGGCGGCGTGGTCGGGTGGTGGTCGGGCTGTCGATCGGCAAGGTGCTCGGCGCAGCCGCGACCGTGCTCGTCGTCATGCTGCTCAGCGGCGTCGACCTGCCGGTCGCGCTACTGTTCGCCGGCATCGCGCCGGCGACGGCGCCGGCGGCGACGTTCGACGTCGTGCGCGAGACCGGGGCCGAGGGCGAGTTTCCGGACACGTTGCTCAGCGTCGCGGCCGTCGACGACGCCTGGGGGCTGTTGCTGTTCTCGCTGCTGATGGCCGCGGCCGCCGCGGTGCTCGGTCACGGCGGGCTCGGTGGCGGGATCCTCGCCGGCGTCGGCGAGATCGCCGGCAGTCTGGCGCTCGGGCTCGCGATCGGCGTGCCGATGGCGTTCCTGACCGGCCGCATTCGACCCGGCGAGCCGACCCTGGCGGAAGCGCTCGGGATGGTGATGGTCTGCAGCGGCGCGGCGCTGTGGTTCGGGCTGTCACCGATCCTGGCGACGATGGCGCTGGGCAGCGTGGTGGCGAGCCTGGCCCGCCATCACCGTCGGCCGTTCCACGCCATCGAGAACGTCGAGTGGCCGTTCCTGATCATGTTCTTCATGCTGGCCGGGGCCTCGCTCGAGTTCTCGCATCTGCGCGAGCTGGGTTGGATCGGCGTCGTCTACATCGTCGGCCGCGTCATCGGCATAAACCTCGGCATCCGGCTCGGCGGCGCCGCGATCGGCGCGGCACCGGTGCTGCGTCGCTGGCTCGGGTTGGCGCTGCTGCCCCAGGCCGGGGTGGCGATCGGCATGGCTCTGTTGGCCTCGCAGCGCTTCCCGGCGCTGGGCGAGCAGATCCTGCCGATCGTGCTGGCGTCGACGGTGGTGTTCGAGCTGTCGGCGCCGATCATCACGCGGCGGGTGCTGAAGGTGGTCGGCGAGCGCGGCTGATGCCAATGGTCCCGCCGGTTTCACCGCCAGATCGGAGTAGGCGTCGGTTCGGGCCGTCCCCGGTACATCGGCGATCAGAACAAGCGCATCGGCGGCGCCTGAGGGTGAGAGGCCCATGTCCGGACGTACGAGTCGCCAGTCCACGAGAACACGCCGGTCTGATTGCCGCCGCCGTCGCCGCTCAGGTTGACGTACTCGAGGACCCCCGAGATCGGGTCCCACGTGTAGAGGCCATAGCCGCGCAGGCCGTTGGCGTCGAAGTTGATCCACCGGCCCGTGTTGCCACCGGGCGCATCCGGGAAGAAGGCGAACCGCTGCGTCGGGTTCACCACGCCCCTGACTTCGACCTGCCATGACTGGCTGGCCGGGTCGACCGGTGGGGGAGCATCCTGGGCATTCACCCTGACACCGAGGGCCAGGAACAGGACGGATACGAACATCATGGACACGAGTCTCTGCAGCACGGGGTCTCCTCGCTTTTCGGGGGGGCCGGGTACGGCGCCGTCCCGAGTCGACGATTGCTCGGGGCGTGCCGCGCCATTTGGTGTCGGCAATCACCCGGGAAGTTCTCGCCGAATCCATTCCTCGGCTGGCGTGGCTTCGCTGCGTCACGGCCTGGCCACTCCGCTGTCGAAGGGCATGCGCCAACGCGTGCGGCTGGCGCAGGCGTTGGCTCACGGCCCTTCGGCACCCCATCCCGGTAGGATGTCGCCGCGATGGTGAGCCGCGCCCTGATCTGCCTGCCCTTCCTTTTCGCCGCCGCCTGCACCGCGGTCGAGTGGCTGCCACCCGCTCCCGACCTGCCGCAAGGCTGGCGGCACTGTCGCCTGTTCGTCAGCGACGATGCCTACGTGCTGGCGCGCGATGAGGGCGCGGCCGCGGAAGTGCAGGCGATCGCCGCTGCGACCCGCGCCGCGATCGGCCGCGAGATCGGGCGCGATCCGGGACGCGGGCTGATCCTTGCGCTGTCGGCTCCCGACCCGCTGCCGATCGACGGGGCCGAGGCCTATGCCGACGCCGTTTCGGCCTGGCTCGAGGAGCTCACGGGTGACCGCGCATCCGACTCCGACGGCGCGTCATCGTTCGGGCACGAGGACGGCAAACCTGACCTCGCGTTCGACCCAGCGCTGCCCCTGCACCTGTTGGCAGCACCGGTGCCAGGTGGCGAGCCGCGGCTCGACCTGCCGCCTGCGCTCGTCGAGCTGGCCGCCTTCGTCCTGATCCTGCCGACCCGCTCGTGTCTGGAGACGACCTCCGAGGCGGTCATCGAGGCAGCGATCGCGGCCGAGAGGATCAGTCGGGCGGAGGTGTGGACGGCCTCGGTCCTCGTCGGTCATCCGGCGACGCTGATGAGCGACGAACTCGACAGGGTGAACTCCGTGGTTCTCCATCAGTCGTGGCTGCGTGGATTGGGGCTCGAGCCCGCGCAACGCGAAGCGATGCTGCTGCGGATGGGCGTGAAATGCGAGGCGCCGGTCGAAGGCGAAATCCGCCGCGACCAGGACTGAACGCCGCACGCGTGCCGTCGGGGAGCAGCCCGAGCGCGTGCCGGATGTTTGACTTCGCCGGTCACGAACCGCGATCTCCTCACCTCCTGACTGCAGCCACGCTCGGCGCCCGTCGTGCCGAGTGGAGCGACCACGAAGGAAACGGAGACGACCAATGGTGAACCTCATCCCCGCGCCGATGAAGAAAAAGCTCGAAGAGAAGTGCAAGAAGGCCGCCAGCAAGGTGGCGAAGATCGCACCCGGCGAGAGCAACGAGAAGAAGATCGAGAAGCTGCTCCGCGATGCGGTGTGCAAGGAGGTCGATGGACTGGACCAGAGAGCGCTCCGGCTGGCGGCCGAGCAGCTCGCGAAGGTCGGCCGCAGCCACAGCGCGAAGGCGGCCAACGCCCCGGTCAAGGTCGACGCCAAACCAACCATCAAGAAGCCCGGTAGCGGCGTGCCATCGCTGACCCTGCCGCTCCGTTCGATCATGCTCAACGAGCGCCTCGGAACGAAGGGCAAGCTCGCGCTCAAGATCTGGGCCGACCCGAGGAACCTGAAGAACGCCGACAAGGGCGTGATGCTCTACTTCACGGTGACCGACTTCTGAATCGGACCGCGACCGCGGCATCAGGGCAGCCCTCGGTCCGGCCCGTCGGTTCAGCCGATGGTGAAGGTCAGCGTATCGGTGAGCGTCATCACCGGCACCGTGCAACCGCCCGGCGCCTTGAAGTCGGCGCCCTGGACGTGGAAGCGGAGCCCGACGACGGCCGCGGTGCACGGGATCGACAACGTGTGGCTGCTGCCCATGACGGCGGCTGCCCAGTTCGGTCCGATGGTGCACGCGGTGCAGTACCTCGTGTTCATCAGGGTGAGGCCGAGGCCGATGAACGGCGTCCTGGCGACGTTGCCGAGGCTGATCGTCACGCGGCCGCCGACGTTGGGCGAGCCGGTGGCGGCGATCGTCGTCGGACCGCAGGCGTGGGCCAGCCGCGTGACCGTGCCATTGCCGTTGCCGGTGTCGACGACCAGGTCGAAATTGCCGGTGGCGCCGAGGAAGCCACCGACGCGGACCAGGTAGTCGACGCCGTTCTGCAGGTTGACCGACAGGCGTGAGCCGGTGCCGCAGGCGTCGTCGTTGCACCCCAGCGATTGCAGCGCGTTGCAGCTGCCGGCGAAGACCTCGAGCACCGTGTCGAACGTCGCCGTGGCGGTGCAGGTCGAGAACGTGTGCTGGCCGGCGCAGCCGGCGGTGAAGCGGAACCACACGTCGCAGGCGGCGAGGCCGCAGTTCCAGGCCGGCAGCGAGGTGGTCGAGGTCGCGTTGGCGAAGGGGCCATTGGTGCCGAGGGTGACGGGCGTGGCGGATTGGCAGTGGTCGTTGGCCGCGGTGCCGCCGATGACGAGATCGAAGCTGCCTTGGGCACCCTGATAGCCGCCGACCCGGATCAGGTAGTCGAGTCCGCCGGTGACCGGCACCGTGACCGCGGAACCCCTGCCGCAGCCGCCGCCGCCGTCGTCATTGCAGGCCAGACTCACCGGCGACCCGCAGCTGCCGTCGAACACCTCGAGCACGGTGTCGAAGCTGCGGGTCGCGGTGCACGTGCTTACGGCCAGATTGCCGGTGTGGCCGCAGTGGTAGCTGAACCAGACATCGGCACCGGTGGCGTTGCCGCATGGCCATTGCTGGACCGACTGGTCGGCGCCGAGGTTGCAGAACGAGCCGTTGATGCCGTCGACGACCGCGACCGCGCCGCCGCATTCGTCGTTCGGCTGGTTCTCCTTCACCAGCAGCATGAACGTGCCCATCGCACCCTGGCTGCCGCCGACGCGGACCAACACGGTCTGCGCCGCCACGACCGGCACCTCGAGCTCCGCTGCCCGCCCGCACCAGGTGTCGTTGCAGCCGATCGACGTCAGGCCGTTGCAGTTGCCCGAGAACGCCTCGATGACGGTGTCGAAGCTGGCGCCCGGACAGGTGCTGAGGGTCAGCGTCGTCGTCTGCGCGCATTGGATCGTGTACTCGAACCAGACGTCGTTGCCGCCCTGGCCGCAGGCCCAGGCCGGCGCCGATGTCGTCGCCCCGGCATTCGAGTACGGACCGTTGAGCCCGAGCATCAGCGGCAGCGCATCGGCGCACTCGTCCGCGATGTTGCAGGGCGTGATGTTGAGGTCGAAGTTGCCGACGTCCCGGCTTTGGCCGCCGACCCGGATCCAGTAGCGCTGGTTGGCCATGGTGTTGACGGCCACCATCGAGGCCAGACTGCCGCTGCCGCAGGCGGCTCCCATGTCGTCGTTGCAACCGAGCAGATTGCCGCCGCAGCCGTCGAACACCTCGAGCACGGTGTCGAGCGTCCGGTTGTACGAGCAGGTGTCGAATCGGGTGCTGCCGGTGCAGGTCGCGAGGTACATGAACCAGCAGTCCTTGCCGACATTCGAGCCGCAGCTGAACGGCGGTTGCGAGTCGGTGGCGCCGTTGTTGGTGTAGGTGCCGTTGGCACCGTTGGTGACCGCCAGGGCCTGGGCGCATTCGTCGTTGCCATGCCGCGGCGGTCCGACGCAGACCGTGGCGATCGCGGCCTGCAGGGCGGGCTTGGTGATCTGCGTGCCGGAATTGACCGTCGCACCGACCGGGTTGCCGCAGCCGCCGTTGGTGTGGATGCCGATCGCCTTGCCGCTGTTGAGATCGAGGATCGGCGATCCGGAGTTGCCGCCGCAGCTGTCGATCTGGTGATTGATCACATCGCCGGCGGCGTACGACGTGACGGCTCCGTCATGCGTCTGCAGGGTCTGATTGCGGGTGCCGGTGTTGTTGGCGGCGACGCACGTGCAGCTGGCGTTGGCGCCCGGTGCGCCGTCGCTGTCGGTGCCGTCGATGCCGAAACCGGTGACCCGGATCGCCGTGCCGACCGCGGGCATGACGGTCGTCAGATCGAAGCTCGAGCCCTGGGTCTGGAACGTCGTCAAGCCGCTGGTCGGATTCGGGAAACAACGGAACACCCAGTAGTCGTCACCGACACCGGTGAAGACGTGCACCGAGTTGGCATGATCGACGGCGAACTGCAGCGACACCGGCGGGTGGCGCAACGCGCAGTTGCGCATCGACGCCGGAACCGAGAAGGCGAGGACTTCGCCCGGCGCGGCGCAGTGCCCGGCCGACAGGTGGCAGCGGTCGGGGCCGGAGGTCGGCTGATCGATGATCCAGCCGGTGCAACCCTGGGGCAGCAGGCGGCCGATCCGGCGGTCGTTGGTGACGAAGCGATCGTCGGTGGGGCCGCAGATCGTCTGCGGCGAGGGATTCTGCGCGGTGGCGTCGCCGGCCATCACCTTGTCGATCGCGAAGGAGTTCTTCGCCGTTCCCGGGCCGGCGATCAGCTCGACCAGGACGGTGCCGCCGTTCATGTAGGCGCTGCTGAAGCTCCATTCCTCCAGGTTCTTCTGCCGCATCAGCATGATGTCGCCGTCGTCGAGCGAGACGATGCGCAGGTAGCTGCCCTTGTCGAGCCAGGTCCTGACGAAGTGGAGCCGCAGCCACGGCGTGTTCGCCGGCATCGTCACCAGCTCGCGATGCACGACTCCGGCGACCGGCGTCGGGTTGCCATGAACGCCGCTGTCGATGGCGACGTATTCCCAGTGGCCCGGTGCCGGTGCCGTCTGTGCGGGCAGGAACGGGATGGCGAGAAGGAACGCAGCGAGGACGTCTCGGATCGGAAGCGGAAACCGGGTCGTTACGTACATGGCCGACTCCAGCGAGCGAGAGGTGGGCAGTTGTCAGGCAAAGACGCGCCGTGCGGCGGCGACGAGCCGCGCGCGGTCATTTCGTGGACTGGTACTCGGGCACCGGCGGCAGCTCCGGGGCGAGCAGGGCGAGCACGGCCATCGCCGTCGAGTAGGACTCGGTGCGCGGGAACACGCGGTCGTTCCAGCCGCCGTTCGCCTCGATCGTCCGCCACAGCAGTTCGCGCATCTTCTCGCGGTAGGCCGCGCGATCCGCCTCGGGCAGGTGCTCGACGGCCAGCGCGGCGTAGGTATGGCCGTAGAAGAAGTAGTAGGGGGCGACGCTGTAGGGCGGGACGTGCGTGCCCTGCTGGCTCTTGCGGACGCGGAGCTCCTTCCAGTTCTCCTCGCGGAAGAAGGCGTCGACCGCCCGGGCGAGGTTGTCGAGGTCGCTGCGGCCAGCGCGATAGAGCACGAGCTCGGCGATCGCCGACCGCGCGCTCGCGCCCTGCATCGGCTCCTCGCGGCCTTCGCGCAGGCTGCCGCTGTAGGCGTAGGCCATCGACTTGCCGCGGCCGCGCTCGAGTGCGCCGAGCGCGTCGTCGATCATCTCGGCGTCGACCTCGTAACCGCGGGCGCGGGCGTGGAACAGCGCCAGCAGCGTGGAGCCGGTCATGAACGGGCTGACGCTGCGGCCGGCGTAGTTCCAGCCGCCGCCGCGAACCTGCCCCTTCTCGAGGCAGGCGATCAGGTGCGGGATCGACTTCGTGACGCGTTCGCGGAGCGGGTCCTCAGCCGACAAGAACGACGCGTCGAGCGCCTGCAGGAAGAAGGCGAGCGCGTAGGCCTGACCCCAGCCGCGAACGTCGTAGTCGGTCTGCGCCTTCGGCGCCATGCCCTCGTCGTCGTCGATCATGTCGAGCATGAAGGTGACGCTGCGCAGCACGGCCTGCCGCCGCGCGTCGTCGAGTCCCGGGGCGTAGAGCAATGCCGAGCACACGATGGCGGAGCCGCCGACCCTATAGCCGGCGGGGATTCGACCATCGGGCGCCACGCGATAGACGCCTTCGTAGGGCCACTCCGAGGCCTTGCTGGCCGCATCCGCACGCAGGCCGGCGAGGCGGCTGGCTTCCTTCTGCTGCCACTCCTCGAGCCCCTTGCGGATCGTGCCGACCGGCCGGTCGGGGGCGTAGTTCTCCTGATTGGCGACGAGCAGCGCGCACGCCTTGGTAATGGCGGCCGCGATCTCCTCCTGCGTCGGCACCCGGTCGACGACCGGGTCTTGGGCGGCGGCGAACGAACAGAGCCCGATCAGCGGGGCCACGAGCAGCGGATGAAGCATGGTCATTCTCCGGCGCCGGTCGGCGTGAACTGGTGTTCGCGATCATGCCGCTTCGTCGGTGGCGGCGCCCCGGAATCCCGGCCGACGACGTGACAAAGTGGTCATCGTGCGGCGGACTTCAGGTCGCCGCCGCGGCGCTACGGTGCCTGGCAGCGCAGCACGGCGACGACGCCGTTGCTGAAGGCGAGCTGCCCACCCGGCAGCAGTTCCGCGTACTGCAGCGTCAGCAGGCCCATCAGTGAAGGCGACAGTGGAACCGCCAGCGAAATCCCGTTGGGGTCAGGCACCAGGATGACGGCGGCGATCGGCGTCGTCGCCGGCCCGCAGCTCACGGTCGAAGCCGGCGCCCCGCCGATGCCGAGCGCGCCGAGCATGCCGTTCATGCCGCCGACGCGCAGCACCATGCGCCGGCCGTTGCGTCCGGTCAGGGTGGCACCGAGGCTCGGGCCGCACGGC
>JAGQRA010000828.1 GCA_020425885.1 Planctomycetota bacterium
CAGGCGACCAGCAAGCCGATGTCGACGGTGAAGAAGGTCCCGTCCGCGGTCTCGTCCTTCAAATCGGATGTCCTGTCTGCAGTGCCGCGCGGTGCACCGGTCCGCTGCCATCGTGAATCGGCCGTGGTCGGTGCCTTCGGCATGGTCTGCCCATCCTCTTCCCTCGGGAATACAGTGAGCAAGACTTAGCGCAACTATGGTTAACGCGGTGTTGACGCGCGGAGCGCAAGCCGCCGTTCAGCGCGGCTGCGAGAAGCTCTCCTGCCGGGCCTCGGCGCGGCCGGGATTGAACACCATCTCGTAGGCCTCGAGCAGCTTCGGCGCCTCGTGCGTCCACGCGAGCTGGCTGTGCACGCGCTCGCGCCCGAACCTGCCCATGGCCGCGCGCCGGTCCGGATCGTCGAGCAGCTCGACGATCTTGTCGCCGAACTCGTCCGTGTCGGTGCAGCTTGCGTAGAGCGAGGCCTCGCGCGCCGAGAAGCGGCCTTCCTTCAGGTCGAACTGCACGATCGGCTTGCCCAGCGCCATGTACTCCATGATCTTGTTCATGGTCGACTTGTCGTTCATCTCGCAGGGCCGGTCCGGATTGACGCAGACATCGGCCGTCGACAGCGCCGAGAACAGGTCCTCGTCGGAGCAGCGGCCGGTGAAGGTCACATGGTCGGCGAGCCCGCGGGCCTCGGCGTCGGCGCGGATCTCGGCCAGCGCCGGACCGTCGCCGCAGATGACGAACTGGACGTCGCCGCGCTTGCGGCCGTTGACCACGTGGTCGGCCGCGTCGAGCAGCAGGTCGAGCCCTTCCTGGTGGCCGATGACGCCGACATAGCCGACCAGATGCGCGCGGCCGTTCTTCCATTTCGGGTCGGGCGGCACCTCTCGCACGCGAGCGAGATTGGGTCCCGAGCGCACCACGTGCACCTTGTCGGGATCCATGCCGCCGCGCTCGATGGCGATGGCGCGGTAGCTCTCGTTGGTGGCGATCGAGCGGTCGGCGACGCGGAACGACATGCGCTCCAGCCACACCATCAGCTTCCAGAACGCGCCGCGATGTCCGAACTTCGCCTCGTAGAGCTCGGGATTGATGTCGTGATGGTCGAACACGAACCTCTTGCCGAACAGCTTGTAGAAGCCGCCGATCAGCCAGATCGTGTCGGGCGGGTTGCAGGCGTGCAGCACGTCGAAGCCGCGCTGCCACCACACCTTCAGCGAAAGCAGGAACTCGAACAGCAGCGCCGAGCCGTATTCGAGCGCGTAGCCGATCGCGCCGGCGGCCTCCAGCGGATGCGGATGGCGGTAGATGTGGATGTCCTGGATCACCTCGTGGGAGGCGGTCGCGCCGCGGCCCTTCGGACAGATGACGGAAACCTCGTAGCCCGCCTTCTGCAGCGTCGTCGCCTCCGACCAGACGCGGCGGTCGAAGGGAACGGGAAGGTTCTCGACGATGATGAGGACGCGCCTACCAGTGAATGCCATCGTAGTCTCCGGCGATCTCCCCGGCATTGGGCAGTCGCGCCATGTCGAGCAGGATCTGGTCTTTTCTCAAATGTCTGACGACGTCGCCGTATTCCGGCGCGTTCGCGGTCGCGACCACGATCTCGGCGTGATCGATGATGTCCTGGCCCGTGCCCACCATCAGATCGGTGACATGCGGGATGACGTTCATCAGATAGGCCCGGTTGGCGCCCACCAGCCGCGCCAGCGAGACGTTCTGGTCGAAGATGCGGATGTCGCAGCCCTTGCCGATGAGGCGCTCGATCAGCTCCAGATAGGGGCTCTCGCGCAGATCGTCCGTGCCGGCCTTGAACGAGAATCCGAGGAAGCCGATCTTCTTCTTGCCGTAGCCGAGCACCCAGTCCAGTGCCCGCTCGATCTGCTGCTTGTTTGACGGCATCAGCGCCTTCAGCAGCGGCGCCTCGACGTTCTTCTCGATCGCGAAGGCGTTGATCGCGCGCACGTCCTTGGGCAGGCACGAGCCGCCGAAGGCGAAGCCCGGCAGCAGGTAGGCCGGCGAGATGTTCAGCTTCTCGTCGGAGAAGAAGATGCGCATCAGTTCGTAGCTGTCGATGCCGGCCTCC
>JAGQRA010000829.1 GCA_020425885.1 Planctomycetota bacterium
GACGGCCCGCGGCGCAAAGGCGAGCCCCTGGTCGCGGCAGGCGCGCTCGACCTCGATCATCGCGTTCCTGGTCTCGGGGGTGCCCCCAGACTTGCTTATGACGACGATCAACGCGTCCTTCAGCGTGCCGAGCCCCTGCAGCTGCTGATCGATGCCGTCGGGATCGGTGTTGTCGAGCACTGTCAGCGTCATCGGCAGCTCGACCGAGGCGAAGACAGAGGCGAGCAGCATCGGCCCGAGCGCCGAGCCGCCGATGCCGCAGAGCACGACCTTGGTGAAGACCCCGCCCTCGGGTGGCGCGATCGCGCCGCCGTGGACGTGGCCGGCGAAGCGCTCGACGGCGGCCAGCGCATCGACGATCGCCTGCTCGATCTCGGGCCGCGGCGCCAGCCCCGGCGCGCGCAGCCAGAAGTGACCGACCATGCGCCCCTCGTCCGGATTGGCGAGGCCGCCGGCCTCGAGCTGCTGCATCGCGACCAGCGCGCGTTGCAGCCCGGCCTCGCGGGCTTCGAGCTCGGCATCCGACAGCATGGCGTGACCGAGGTCGAGTTCGACGAACGGGTCGTCGAGCACGCAACGGAGCTCTTGGTAGCGGGCGAAACGATCGGCGGCACTGGATTGCGGCATGGTTCCTCGTCGGCGCCGGATGGTAGTCTCGCGCCATGACGCGCGAAACGGCGATCCTCGTGGCTCTGATCGCCTACCTGCTCGGCGTGCTCGCGCTCGGCTGGGTGGCGAAGACCAGGACCAGGAACGCGGCCGGCTTCTACCTCGGCGGCCGCACGCTGGGCCCCTGGGTCGCGGCGCTGGCGGCGAACGCCAGCTCGTCGTCGGCGTGGAGTCTGGTCGGGGTCAGCGGCTTCGCCTATCTGCAGGGGCTCGGCGCCGTCTGGCTCCTGCCCGGCTGTCTCGGCGGCTTCCTCATCAACTGGCTGCTGGTGGCGCCGCGGCTGCGCGATCGCACCGGCAGCGCCGTGACGCTGACCGAGTTCCTCGCCGGCCCGGCGGGCGAACGGGGACGCACCGCGGTGGTCGTGTTCGCCTCGCTGCTCACCCTCGCCTGCCTGCTGACCTACGTCGCCTCGCAGATGCAGGCCGCCGAGAGCGCGTTCCGTCACGCCTTCGGCACCTCGCCCGAGACCGGCGTCGCGATCGGCGCCGTGATCACGGTGCTCTACACCCTGCTCGGCGGCTACCTCGCGGTGAGTCTGACCGACACCATCCAGGGCGTGCTGATGGCGCTGGTGGCGATCGCGGTGCCGGTCGCCGCGGTGCTGCACTTCGGCGGCCCCGATGCGTTCGCGACCGCGATCGAAGGCGTCGACGGCGCCGGCTACGCCAGCATCTTCGGCAGCCGCGAAGGCACGGCGGCGGCCGGCTTCGCGATGGCGTTGTGCGGCATCGGCCTCGGCTATCCGGGGCAGCCGCACGCCGTCAACAAGTACATGGGCATGGCCCCCGGCGCCTCGATGACCGTGGCCCGCACCGTCGGCATCGGCTGGGCGGTGACCCTCTACGCCGGCATGCTCGTCACCGGCTGGGCCGCGCGGGCGGCGTGGCCGGTGGCCGTCGGGGCGCACGAGGACGCGCTGTTCGCCGCCAGCCAGAACCTGTTCCCACCGCTCGTCGACGGCCTCGTCATCGCCGCCGTGCTGGCCGCGGTCATGTCGACCGTCGACAGCCAGCTGCTGGTCTGCGCCAGCTGCGTCACGCACGACCTGCGCCTCAGCCCGAGAACCGAGAAGGGCATGCTGGCGACCGCCCGCATCACCGTGCTGACGATCGGCAGCGGCGCCGTGGCCGCCGCGCTGCTGGTCGAGAAGAACGTGTTCGACAACGTGCTGTTCGCCTGGGCCGCGCTCGGCTCGGCGTTCGGGCCGCTGCTGCTGGTGCGGCTGTTCGTGGGCGCGGTCCGACCACCGTGGGCGCTGCTGGCGATGATCACGGGCGGCGGCTCGGCGATCGCCGCGTTCTACCTGCCCGCCGCATGGCAGCTGCTCGGCAAGGGCTTCTGCGACCGCGTGCTGTCCTGGCTCGCCGCCTTGGCCATCGCCTGGCTCGGCGCGCGCCGCAGCCGCTCCTGAACCGGGTCGGGCGGCGGGCTCGCCAGTCGCCCCTGCCCGTTCTTGCTGCTAGTGTTCTGCAGCCTTCCATGCGCGACTCCTACCTCGTCTTCGGCCAACCCCTGATCGAACAACCCGAGATCGACGAGGTCGTGCACAGCATGCAGAGCTCCTGGCTCGGCACCGGCCCCAAGACCGCCGAGTTCGAACGCCGCGTCGCCGCCTACAAGGGCGTGCCGCACGCGGTCGCGGTCAACTCGTGCACGGCCGGCCTGCACCTCGCCTGCCTGATCCTCGGCCTCGAGCCCGGCGACGAGGTGATCACGACGCCGCTGACGTTCTGCGCCACGGTCAACGCC
>JAGQRA010000830.1 GCA_020425885.1 Planctomycetota bacterium
GACACGTTGACGGTGTTGGCAGCGATCTGACCGAACGTCGCGCTGCCCTCGTCGAGGTCGATGGCGCACAGCTCGCGCGTGCCGCTGCCGGGGTTGGTCAGGGTCCACAGCCAGTCGCGGCGCGGATCGTAGGCGAGGCCATAGCACGAGCCGCCGCCGCTGAAGACGGTGCTCCAGGTCGCGGGCAAGGTCGAGACGTCGGCCATCGCGACGGTGCCGGCGATGCTCGAGCTGACGTAGAGGCGGGTGCCGCCGTGGCCGAAGACGGCCGCGGTGGTGTTGTTGACCGCCCCCGGAGAGCCGCTGTCGACGATCGTGCCGGACGCCGGGTCGATGAGCTGGAACGGATCGTTGGCCGCGATCGAGCAGCCGACGAAGATCAACGGCGCGTGGCCGAGTTCGAAGCGCACGCCCTGTGACGCCGCGAAGCTGCCGCCCGGCGCACCGCCGTCGAGGATCACGGCCTGGGCGCGGAACACGGCGCCGACGAAGGCCGGTGCGGGCGCCAGCGGCAGCGCGGCGAAACCCTGACCCGTGCCCGGTCCCGAACCCGACAGCGGCGTCAGGATCGAGGTCAGGTAGCCGACCGGATCGAGCAGCAGATCGAAGCCGAGCATCGGCAGATCGTCGGCCGCGGTGCCGATCAGGACACCGGCCAGCGAGCCGCCGAGTCCGCCCTGCACCTCGAAGCCGAAGCCGGTGTTACCGAGCCACGAACCCGCGGCCGACAGTCGCGGTGCAAAGCCACCGCTGCCGACCGTGGGGTCGCCGTACGGCTGCTGCGCCAGCAGGGAGGATGCGATCAGGGGGAGCGTGATCAGCGACTTCTTGAACGGCATGGTCTGGACTCCGGAGAGACGGGCAAGGGGCGGGGACCGTTTTCGACCATGCCGTCCTTCGCGTAAAGCCCCGGGTCAGTGTTGCCGCCGCGATCGCCGTCGCCAGCGCGGCCGAGGCTAGCGCGGAGCGGCGGAGCCGGAACCCTGTTCACCGCCGCCGCCGTCGCCGGCGGTGGCCGCTACTTCGGCCGCCTTGACGGCGGCGATCTCGGCCGAGGAGGGGCGGTACTCGACGCTGAGGTTGGTGATCACCGGGGTGATGATCCAGGTGAACGGCGGGAAGCCGTACCAGTAGTTCTCGCTCGAGGTCTCGATCACGCGAACGTGATCGCTGTTCTTCTCGGCGATCGGATCGGTCGCCTCGCGGACCATCTCGTCGATCGAGGTGTTGCCGAGCACCGGCACGACGACGGCCATGTTCATGCCGATGTTGGTGACGGTGCGGATGTAGATCGGATAACCATCGGCGCCGACGCGGCCGTTCCAATGGGTGGCGACGCTGTGGAAGGAACAGGCCGACGGCAAGGTCAGCAACGGCAGCAGCAGGGAGCGGATTCGCATCGCTGCACCAAAGCCTGCCAACGTCACGGAAGCAAGCGTGTCCCGGAGCGGGACGGCGTGCTGCCGTCGGGCGCAGGCCGAGCCGATGAACGACCGCCATGTCGGATGCGAGTGATTGGGAACCGTTGCCGCCCGATCGGATCGGGCTGCACCCTGGCGAGCATGCGCTGCCGGGGTTGAGCGGTGCCGAGGTCGGTGCGGAGGCCGGATCGGCGGAGCCTGAAGCCGGGGCCGACCGGTCCGCACCGGCCGCGGCCGAGGACACCGCTGCGGCCGAAGCCGCGCTCGCCGCCTTGCAACGCCGCATCGAAGCCGCGCCGAGAACGAAAC
>JAGQRA010000831.1 GCA_020425885.1 Planctomycetota bacterium
GCCATGGCGGCCGCGGCGGCGCCTCGGCAGGAACATCGTCGGCGCGCCGCGGCCGCACCCTGGTCAGCGGCTCGATGCCGGGGCCGGCGGGCGGTGGCACCGCGGCGCGGAACACGGTTTCGGCGCACACCTCGTCGAACACCATCGCGCAGCGCAGGGTCGACTCGACCGGACCGCTGGCGCCCTGGGCGAGCGTGGCCAGGTGCTGTAGCAACTCGGCCTGCCGTTCCTCGTCCAAGCCCTTGCCCGAGACGCGTTGGTTGTCGGGCATCAGCGTGAACTTGCCGCCGTCGCGACCGAGCTCGAAACGGCAGATGCCGAGCCGATTGAGGGCGGCTGTGGCCTTGGTCAGCGCGGCGTAATCGGCGATGCGGCCCTCGACGATGCCGTCCATCGTGACCCATTGCGGGGCGCCGCTCGGGGTCGTGCCGTCGGTCTCCTCGTCGCCGGTCATCACGAGTCGCCCAGGATGTCACCGACCTCGCCGATCGGCAGCCAATCGGCCATGCCTTCGCGCCAGACGATGGTGTTGTCGGGGATCTTCTCGTCGAGCCACAGCGCGCGCAGCTCGGGGCCCGAGACCGGACCGCTGCGTTCGCCATCGACGGCGTAGAACCACTCAGCGGCGACGGTCGCCGGCGCATCCTCGGCCGCTGCCGAAGGCGCATCCGAATCGGCCAGCGCCGCCTGCGGCGCGGTATCGACGCCGATGGCGCGGTCGTGGGCGCCGAGCCGCTGGCTGTGGGCTTCGTGACGCTGGTCGGCGACCTGTCGCTCCTTCTTGAGCTGCTCGCGCAGCCGGCGGGTCTCGGCGTCCCGGCGGCGCTGCTTCTCGGCCTCGAGCTTCAGGTTGGGGATCAGCAGCAGGATGATCAGCCCGACGCAGGTGAAGAACAGGCCGATGAAGAACCAGCCGACCGCCGAGCGCCCGCGGCCCGGGGCCAGCGACGCGCAGACGATGGCGAAGATCAGTCCGACGACCAGCTGCACGATGAGCTGGATGATCAGGAACTGGTCGGAGTTCGGATCGAACTGGAAGCTGGCCAGAGCGAGCGAGGGGAGCAGGTGGGCTAGAGGCATCGGTTTTCGGGCCGGGGTGGGAGCGGGCGCGGAAGGTCAGGCCGGCAGGTCGCCGAACAACTCGGGCAGGTCATTGGCCGGTTGCCATTCATCCATGCCCTGACGCCAGACCAGCGTGTCCGGTTCGATCCGGCGATAGCGCAGCATCTGCCGCAGCTCGGCATCGGCGATCGGGCCGTGGCGTTCGCCGTCATCGGCGTGGAACCAGACCAGGTCGGAAGGTGAATCCGTGGCGGCCGGCAGCGGCGGCGGCGCCATGCCGGCGCCGACCAGTCGCTGGTCGGCGGCCGAGGTGTCGATCCCGAGCGCGCGATCGTGAGCATCGAGGCGTTCGCGCTGGGCTGTGTGGCGTTCGTCGGCGACGTGTCGCTCCTTCTTCACCTGCTCGCGCAGCTTGCGCAGCTCGGCCCGCTGGCGCTGACTCTTGGCGTTCTCGACGTTCAGGTCGGGGATCAGCAGCAGGATGATCAGCGCGATGCAGGTCAGGAAGAAGCCGAGGATGAACCAGCCGATGCCGCTGCGGCCGCGGCCCGACGCGATCAGCGCGCAGATGATGCCGAACAGGATGCCGGAGCCGAGTTCGACGGTGAGTTCGGTGTTGGCGATCATGAGGCGTCGTCTCCGAGGAGCTCCGTGGCCTCACCGAGCGCGATCCAGTCGGCGAGACCTTCGCGCCAGACCAGGGTGGCGGCGTCGATGCGACCGTCGGCGAACATCATGCGCAGTCGCGACCGCGGCACGGGGCCCTGCTGCTCGCCATCGGCGGCGTAGAACCACTGGCTCTCGGTCGGCGCCGCGATCGCCTTCGGCATCGGCGGCGGCGCGACACCGGTGTCGATGAGCTTCTGTTCGGCGGCGGAGGTGTCCATGCCGAGGGCGCGGTCGTGGACGTCGATGCGTTCGCGGTTGGTGAGGTGGCGCTGGTCGGCGACCTGGCGCTCCTTCTTGAGCTGCTCGCGCAGGCGGCGCGTCTCCGCCTCCTGCCGGCGTCGCTTCTCTTCCTCGAGCTTCAGGTTGGGCAGCAGCAGGATCAGGATGACGCCGATGCATTGCGTCGCCACGCCGATGAAGAACCAGCCGACCGGGCTGCGTCCGCGACCGGGCGCCAGCAGGGCGCAGACGATGCCGAAGGTGCCGTACATCGCGGCGACGATGGCCAGGCCAACGAGCATCGGGACGACGTCGTCTTGGGGGGGCAGCAGGGCGTGCACGGTCGGTTCTGGGGACTCTCGGTTCTTGGTGGCGGGTTCGGCTGCCCGTTCGGGCAGTCGAATCGGAATCGGGCGACGAGATCAGGCCGGGAGGATACCGCCGCTGGCGCGGAGGGCCCAAGCGAGCAGGATGCCGACCAGGAAAAACCAACGGCCGAGACTGCGCAGGCGCAGGTGGCCGTCCAGCACGCGGGCGCGCCGCCATACGTCAGCGTGCAGCAGTATTGCCGCCACGCAGAGCGCGGCGACGACGAAGCCGCCGGGGTTGACCGCCCACGCGTCGTGCCAATGGCCCTGGACCGCCATCGAGGTGCCGCGGGTCAGGCCGCAGCCGGGGCAGGCGTGTTCACCGAGCAGGTGACCGAGCGGGCAGATCGGTCCACGCATGCCGAACCAGGTCGCGGCCTGCCGCGAGGCGGTCGCGGTCGCGGCGAGCACCAGGACCGCGGTCGGCGCCACCATGGCGAGCAGCGCGTTGCGGCGGATCGCCGCCGGAGTCTCTTCGGGCGCGGCCAAGCGATGCCAGCTTGCGGGGCGGGCGTGGTTGGATCAGAACCAGCCCTTCTTCTCGACCTGGTAGGTCTGGATGAAATCGGGGTCGCTCTTGGTCAGGTAGATGATGCCTTCGATGAAGCCGATCAGGCTGCCGGCGCCGCAGGTCACGATCGTGATGACGATGCGCAGGATGCCGCCGGTCGTATCGCCGAGGACGAAGCGGTGGATGCCGAGACTGCCGAAGAGGATGCCCAGCACTCCGCAGAGGACGCGCTGGCTGTCACGGGGAACGTCAGGTGGGTTGGTCATGAGATTTCCCTTGGAGGAGAAGGGACAGATAACCGCCGCCGGCATCGATGCAACCAAAGGCCGCGGATTCGCCCCGTTTCAGCTGCGGACCGAGTCGACGGCCTCGA
>JAGQRA010000832.1 GCA_020425885.1 Planctomycetota bacterium
CGACGACGGCGCTGGTGCCGCCCGCGCCGTTGCCGGCACCCGACGCCGCGGCGGTCGCGGCCGGTCGACGGGCCGCGGTGGCGCGGCGTTGTACCGCGTGCCACACGATCGCCGACCCCGAACTCGGCGCGGTCGCGCCGCCGCCGCCGGCGAAGGCGTGGCACGACCTGCGTGGCAGCTCCTGTCCCGTCGATGCGCGGGCGGTGGCCCTGATCGGGGCCGTGCGCAGCGGCCGGCAGAAGGTGCGCGACGCCAGGGCGCAGCTCGACTTCGCGCTGCTGCGCGACGGTTGCCTGAAGTGTCACGTGCGCGATGGCTCCTCCGGCCTGCCGCCGGCCGCGCGGCGCGTTCTGGTCCAGATCGAGGACCTCGGCGAAGAAGGCCGGCTGCCGCCCGATCTCACCGGCGTCGGCCGCCGTCTGCGCCGCGATTGGATCGCCGACGTGATCGGCGCCGGCCGCCGCGTGCGACCCTACCTGCGGGCGCGGATGCCGCGATTCACCGCCGCGCTCGGTGACAGCTACGCCGACCTGTTCGCCGCCGTCGACGGCGCCGAAGCGGTGGACGAGGAGCCGCCGTTCACAACGGCTGCCGTCGAGTCCGGTCGCGGCCTCGTCGGCAGCCAGGGCAAGAACTGCATCAGCTGCCACACCTTCGCCGGGTTGCCTTCGACCGGACCGCAGGGCATGGACCTCGCGATCCAGCACGATCGCCTGCGGCCCGGCTGGTTCCGCCGCTGGCTGCTGCGCTCGGCGATCGTGCGGCCCGGCACCCGCATGCCGCTGTTCTGGCCCGCAGCGAGCGCCGACGATCAACGCGAGGTCGACGCCATCCGCAGCTGGTCCTCGCTCGGCGCCGCCGCACCGGTGCCGACCGGCATGGCGCCACCGCAGGGCTCGCTGGTGCTGTTGCCGACCGACCGACCGGTGCTGCACGGTGCGTTCCTGAAGGGGCTGTCGGCGCGCTGCATCGCGGTCGGCAGCAAGGAACGCACGCACTACGCCTTCGACGTCGAGCACGGTCGCCTGGCCTGGCTGTGGCGCGGCGATTTCCTCGACGCGACCGGAACCTGGCACGGCCGCGCCGGCAAGCTGCTGCAGCCGCTCGGCCAGGACTGGATCGAGCTCGATGACTTCCGCGTCGCCGGCAGCGATCGACGCACCGTGCTCGGCCACCGCATCACCGCCACCGGCCATCCCGTGTTCCGCGTTCGCGCCGGCCTTGCCGAGTTCGAGGACGGCTCGGTCGCGCGGTTGTCGGCCGGCGGCTCCGAGCTCGTGCGCACGCTGCACTGCACGGCCGGCACGCTGGTCATCGAATGGCAGCCGGACGCCGCGCGGCGGTCGGCCGTTCGTCTGTTCCTCGCCGATCGACCCGTGCCCGCGACCAGCACGCTGCGCGCCGGCGAATCCCTGGAGGTCGTCTACCGATGGTGAGTCCGCTGCCGTTGCTGTTGTTGCTGTTGCCGCAGGAACCGGCGCCGTCCGGTCCGCAGGCCAGCCTGCCCGCCGCCGACGAGGACACCTACGTCGAGATCGTCGACATGGCCGTGCCGGAGTCGGTGGTGCTCGAGGTCGGCGGCATCGTCGAGCGCGGCGACGAGCTGTACGTCTGCACGCGCCGCGGCGAGATCTGGCGCGCGACCGGCATCACCGGCGCCGCCCCGCGGTGGAACCTGTGGGCGCAGGGGCTGCAGGAACCGCTCGGCCTGCTCGATCACGACGGCTGGCTGTGGTGCAGCCAGCGCGGCGAACTCTCGCGCCTGCGCGACACCGACGGCGACGGTCGCATGGACGAACTGCAGACCTTCGCCCAGGGTTGGCCGCTGTCGGGCAACTACCACGAGTACTGCTTCGGCCCGGCGCTGGCGCCGGATGGCTCGCTCTGGCTCACGCTCAACAAACCGTTCGGCGACGAGCCGTTCGGCAAGGCCGATTGGCGCGGCTGGGCGGTCAGGATCCCGAAGTCGGGCGGCTCGTTCGAGCCGGTCTGCGCCGGCCTGCGGTCGCCGGCGGGAGTCGGCGTCTCGCCGGCCGGCGAGATGTTCTACACCGACAACCAGGGCGAGTGGTGCGCGGCGAGCAAGTTCGCGTTGCTCGAGCCCGGCGACTTCCACGGCCATCCGCACGGCATCGAGTCGTGCCGGCTGCCGCAGAGCCGCGTCGAACATCCCGGCGAGGTCAAGAGCGGCCTGCGGCTGGCCGAGGCGGCGCGCACGATCCCGAACTTCCGGCTGCCGGCGATCTGGATCCCGTACGACAAGCTCGGTCGTTCGCCGGCCGGTTTCGTCTGGGACACCGCCGGCCACTTCGCGCCGTACCGCGGCCAGATCTTCTGTGGTGATCAGTACTCGTCGGAGGTGTTCCGCATGTCGCTCGACAAGGTCTCTGGCCGCTGGCAGGGCGCGTGTTATCCGTTCCGGCGCGGTCTGAAGTGCGGCATCACGCGCCTGTGCTGGTCGGCCGACGGCTCGCTGTGGTGTGGCCTGACCAACCGCGGCTGGGGGTCGCTCGGCCAGAGCGAGCACGGCCTGCAGCGGCTGCGTTGGCGCGGCCCGGTGCCGTTCGAGGTCCAGGAGCTCACGGCCACCGGCAACGGCTTCCGCCTGCGCTTCACCGCGCCGGTAAAGGCGACGTCGACGCTGCCGCTGTCGTTCTCGGTGTCGAGTTGGACCTATGACCACCACCAGCAGTACGGCTGTCCGCCGCGCGACGAACGGCAGCACGCGGTGACGGCGACCGGAGTGTCGGCGGACCTGCGCAGCGTCGATCTCGAGGTCGAGGGGCTGGAGACGGTCCGCATCTACGAGATCGGCTACGAGGGTGTGGTCGGCGCCGACCGCGAGCGGCCGTGGCACGCGGTGGCGTGGTACACCTTGAACCTGCGGCCCGAGTAGCGCGACACCCGCATCAGCGCGGTGGCACCACGACCCACCACGCCCGCTCGCTCTGCAGCAGATCGTAGTCGTCCTTCACGACCCACGGTCGTGCCTGTCCCGAGGGCTGGCTGTCGTCGCGCACGCGGCAGACGACCTGGTAGAGCCCGGGCTCCATGCTGCCGGTCTCGAACAGGAACTTGTAGCGGCCGCGGCCGACGTAGGCGCCGCCATCGCCCTTGCCCTCGATCGGCTGCAGCTTGCCGCGTTTGCGCCGATCGGCGAGCCGCGCCTCACCCGTGACCTTGATCGCCTTGGCCTGCGGCAGCACGTGCCAGCGAACGTCGAGCTTGTGCGACTTGGGTTCGAGCACGGTGACCGCGAACCTGGCGCCGCCCTTGCCGTCGATCGCCTTGCCGGGATCGCGGACGACGTCGGGCTCGCAGCTCTCGATCGGATCGACGCGGCGGTAGATCTGCAGCACCATCCGCTCGGTGCAGATCGGGCAGAAGCGGTTGCCACTCTCCATCCGGCAGCCGCCCGAGGTCGGCTTCCAGGCGCCCTTGATGCGGCCATCGGCGCCGCGGTAGGCGCCGACGCCAGGGTACCCGGCTTCGACGAAGTGCTTCCATGGCACCTGCTTCTCGTCGTCGGTGATGCTGACGTTGATCGTGTTGCGCGGCGAACCGCGATGGCCGGTGAAGGTCGAGTACTCGTCGCTGAGACCGCCGAAGGCGTGGCCCCACTCGTGCACCAGCGTGTCGTCGGCGCGCCCGCCGACCGCCGCGATGCCGCCGCCGCCGGTGCCGCTCGAGCCGGCCTTGACGATCGCGATCGCGTAGCCGTCGTGCTCCTCGAGCATGTTCAGCATCGCCTTGGCCTTGCCCTGATCGACGCCGACCTGACCCTGCACCTTGCCGGCGATGTAGCCGCCGAGCGCGGTGTCCTTGGTGCGGCCGAAGCCGGTGACGCCCTGATCCTTGCTGACGAGGTTGACGCGGATGAAGTTGTGGTAGGTGAAGTACTCGGCCAGCAGCTTGTCCTTCTGGAAGACGTCGACCACCGACTTGGCGATGTCCTCGAACTCGTTCTGGTCGTCGAGGCCGAAACCGTCGCCCATGACGACGACGTCGACGCGGTTGTTCGATTCGCCGTTCTCCTGCAGCTTGCCCCAGCCGAGGTAGGCGGTCGGTTGCGTCCGCAACGCCGCCATCTTGCCCCATGCGCTCATCGGGTACTTGCGCGCGATCTGGCGGTAGAGGTTGTGCGCCGCGGTGTATTTCGAGGCGGCCATGGCGCGCTCGGCCTTGTCGAAGTCGGCCTTGGCCTTGGCGTCGACAGGGTTCTGCGCCGGCGCTGCGCCGGCGAGGACCAGCGCCGCTAGGAACGTGATGGCCGGGAAGGGTGAGCGGGTCTGCATGCGTTCCTCCGGGGAGCCCCGGAGGATACCGCATCGCGCCGCGAGGCGTGGGGCCGCTCTCACCAGGGCAGACCGATCCTGATGTCGAGAGCGCCGGTGAACGCGGTGTCGAAGTTGATGGCCTGCGCGCAGACCCGACCGCGCTTGCCGTGCGCCCGCCGACCGGCTCAGGTGTGCGGATGAGCGAGCGATGGGCCCATGAGTTCGAGCTGCGCGCCCGTGCGCTCTGGACCGACGATGCCGTGCGCCAGGTGACCGAGGGCAAGGACCTGCCGATCCTGCCGTCGACCGCGCCGACGCTGCTGCGCGCGCTCGGCCTGCTCCACCGCGACGCGACGATGCCGCCGCCGCAGGTCCGGAAGTTCCTGCAGCTCAATCACATGATCCGGCTGTTGCGGCCGCCGCTGCTGGCGCTGATCGAGCGCGGCGAGCCGCTCCGGATCGTCGACGCCGGCTGTGGGCTGTCGTACCTCACGCTGTCCCTGGCGTGGTGCTTCCGGCACGTGTTCCGGCATCCCGCGACGCTGATCGGCATCGATCGGGACGAAGCGCGCATCGAGGCCGGTCGGGCGACGACGGCGCAGCTCGGTCTGGAAGAGCTGCTGACGTTCCGGGCGGGTTCGATCGAGGTGTTCGAACCGGACGGGAAGCTGCACGTGGTCCTGGCGCTGCACGCCTGCGACACCGCGACCGACGACGCGATCGCGCTCGGGCTCCGGCACGGCGCCGAGTTGATCGCGGTTGCGCCATGTTGCCAGGCAGAACTGGCGCGGGCGTGGGCCGACCTCGCCGCGAGCCGGAAAGGCCCGATGCAGCCGCTGTGGAGCACGCCGCACCTGCGCCGCGAGGCGGCCGCGACGATCACCGACACGATGCGCGCGCTGCTGCTCCGCGCTGCGGGCTACGAGACCCGCGTCGTCGAGTTCGTGCCGTCCCAGCACACGCCGAAGAACACGTTGATCCGCGCGATGCGACGCGGTGGGTGGGACGTAGAGGCGGTGACGCAGTACTTCGAGCTGCGCGACGCGACCGGCGGTGCCGGGATCTCGCTCGCGCGGGCGATGGGAGTCGCGAGGCCGATCGATCCATCGGCGGCCAGTCGGTGACGCTGCAGAGCTGCTCCATGGCGAGCAACCTGAGCGCCAACGCGAACCGCCTGGTGACGGCCGGCGGCGCGTTCGGTCGCGTGAAGGTCCACTACACGACCGACCCGGCCCCGGCGTCGGTGCCGATGGTGATCCGCGGCCTGCGCTGTGTCTCTGGGCCGGGTCGTTGGCCCTCGGGGTTGACAGGCGCTCGCTGCGGCGATGGTGGGGCAGATCGTCGTGCCTGGCAGTTGTCGCTCTTGGTGCAGGTCGGAAAACCGGCGGCCTGCGCGCGTCCTCGTCTCGGGACGGCATGCAATCGAGTAGTGTAGGAAGATGAACAAGAAGCTCGAGTTCACCGCCGACCGCACCCTGCTCCGGACCAAGGACATCACGCCGCCCGATGTCAAGGCGAAGGTCACGTTCACGTTCAAGGTCGATGACGCGACCGAGCAGGCGATCCACGACTACTACAAGAAGAACGCCCAGAAGTTCCTCGACGACAAGCTCGACGGGCGACTGGCCGGATTCGTCGATCCGATCGCCGATGCGCAGAAGAAGTTCGATTCGCTGCGGGCGAACGCGGGGCAGCTGCTGGACCGCGTGCCGTCGATGCTCGACGCCGCGGAGATCAGCGCGCACAAGAAGGCGATCGATGACGCCCAGTCGGCGGCCAAGCGCTTCGAGGAGTTCCTGCCGACGGTGAACGCGCTGCTCAAGAACGCCGTCGCCAGCATCGAGAAGAAGGAGATCGATGTCTGGTTCAAGGAGTTCGAGGCCAAGGCGGTGGCGGCATGTGCGAAGGGCAAGAAGGCCAAGGATCGCAAGGAGGTCATCTGCGTGGCGAAGGTCGTCCTCGTCGGCGTCTTCGTCCTCGGCACCGCTGCCGTCGGCATCATCGCCAGCTTCGCGACGTTGAACCCCGGGCCGATCGCGCTCGCCGGAGCGGTCATCGGCGCCGTCGTCTCGGGCGGCTCGGCGATGCACTCCAGCTACAAGCTGTACAAGAAGGACTGGCCCAACGAGGAGCGCACGATCAAGAAGATCGAGGCCGACCTGGTGGCGCTCGGTGACATGGCCAAGCAGATGCGCGACAAGCACATCGCCAGTTTGAAGAAGCATCTCGTCGAGCTGTCCGGGTATCGGGCCGATCGTGCCAAGGCCCTGGTGAACTACGACAGCCACGTCAAGAAGGCGAAGGTCGAGGTCGACAAGCTCTGGAAGGTCGCGGCGGAGACCGGAGATCCGAAGGCGGCGTCGAAGTGCAGCAACTTCCTCGGCTACCACGACAAGCTGGTCAAGGAGCGCTCGTCGCTGGAGTCCGCCGACAGCGCCGCGCAAGGGGTGGTCGATCGGGCCTCGAAGTTCGTCAAGGACTTCGAGGGGATCGAGGCCACGGCGATTGCCAAGGACGTCAAGGAAGCCGGCGAGAAGGTCGGCAGTGCGTTCGTCAAGTTCTCCGGCTTCTGTGCCGATCTCGCCGAGTGGTACGACGGTCTGAAGTAGCGGGCGCTGCTGCAGCAGCAGGGCGGCGCCGACGACCGCCGACGCCGTGACGGCGGTGGCCGCTACTTCGCCTTCGCGAAGCCCATCGGGTCGTCGTCCGCCGACGGGCCGTAGATCGACGGCACCGGCACGTCGAGCAGACGCAGGTAGACCGAGAGCTGGCCGCGGTGGTGGATCAGGTGGTTCGTCACGAAGCCGCGCAGCACTGCGACCTTGGGCTGGACGAAGAACACCTGCGAGCCGGCCCGGAACGTCCAGTCGGCGCACAGGTCGGCGTCGGTGGCCTGGGCGAGCGCCGCGCGATAGGCCTCGACGTTGGCGTCGAGGTCGGCGAGCAGCGCGCCGGTGGTGGCGAAGGCCCGTGGCGGGAACGGCCGGGCGACGTCGAGTTCGCTCGTCGCCAAGGTCATCTTCCCCCAGGAGAAGATGTTGGCGACGTGCGCGGCGAGGTCGTGCAGCGACATCGACTTCGGGTGCGGCTGCCAGGCGAAGGACGCCTCGGGCACACGCTCGAGGACGCGGCGCGTGGTGGCCGCTTCGTGTTGCAGCTCGGGGAGTAGCGATTGTGCGATCGACATGGTCGGCGAGATCCTACCTCCGGCTGGGCGGATGGCAGCGCTGCGCGAGGCCGGCGTCGGGGCGGGTGACCTCGGCGTGTCCCTTTGTGACTCGGCTCGATCAGCGATCAGCTGCGTCCGCACCTTGCGCCGAGGTCCGAGGATTGCGGCGGCGATGGGCGAGTGCCGGGATGCG
>JAGQRA010000833.1 GCA_020425885.1 Planctomycetota bacterium
CGGTGGAAAGAAACGCCTGGGCATGGGCCCAGAGGCAGGGATTGGCCCTGGTGCGGAGTGGTGCCGCACCAGGGCCGCTTTTTTTTGGTCGCCGGTTCTCGGCGAATGGTGGGGAGTCGGTCCGAACCGATTCGC
The DNA here is from genome assembly GCA_020425885.1 of Planctomycetota bacterium. Next base: position 136 of record JAGQRA010000833.1, read on the forward strand.
GATGGGCCGGGGCGCCCCACTCAGGACATCAGTTCCGGGTCACTGTTCCTGCGGCCAATCGATGGCGATCCGACGCAACCCGACCGAGTCCTCGGCCTCGAGCATCAGCACCCCGATCTCCCCGGCCGCCGCGAAGGTCGGCGCGAGGCGACGGGTCTCGGCGACGCCGAGGACGAGGAATGCCGTTCCGAGTGCGTCGGCCAGCGCTGCACTCGAGGCCATGACCGAAACGCTGACGACAGCATGGTCGGCGTTGCGCGCCGTCCGCGGATCGAAGACGTGGTGGACAAGGCGACCATCGCTGACGAAGGCGTTGCGGTAGTCGCCGCTGGTACAGAGCGCCCGGTCCCGGAGCCGGATCGTCGAGATCGGCGCGCTGCCCCCCAGGACGTCGGCCCTGGGGTCGACCACGCCGATGCGCCACGGCTCGCCGGCAGCCTTCATGCCGCGACAGTAGACCTCGCCGGTGACTTCGAGGTAGAACGCGGCGACACCGAGTCGATCGAGCTCGTCGCGGATCGCGTCGATGCAGGCGCCGGCGACGATGCCGTCGAGATCGACCTCGACGCCGGCCACGGTTCGGACCACGGCGCCGTCGCGCACCTCGATCTTGTCGTGACCGACGCGGTCACGGACGGCGTCGAGTGCGGCCGGATCGAGCCGGTGGCCGGACTCCTCGCGTGCCCGACGGTAGATCGTGAGCAGTGGACCGACGGTCGGATCGAACGCGCCCTCGGTCCGTTCGGCGAGGTCGAGCGCCTGGCCCAGCACGGCCGCGAACCGCGCGCTGACCGCGAACGGAGTCGCCGCCGGCGACGCGTTGAGTCGGCTGATCTCCGAATCGGGGCGCCACTTGCTGAACATCTGATCGAACTCGTCCAGCAGTGTGACGACCGCGGCCTGCACGGTGACCAGCGGCACCTCGCCGATGAACTTGACCTCGTAGGTCGAGCCCATGGTCATGCCGCCGAAGCGGTGGATCACCGGCGGAGCTTTGCCACAGGAGGCCGCAGCCATGACGGCAAGCATCGGCATCGGCCATCTCGATCGCGGTCGCACCATGAGCCGCCGATCGTAGCCGGACGAACGTGCCGTTCACCGCCCCACACGCCCGGTGGCGGATCGGATACGCTGCCTCCCGACCCGAGGCGGCTCGCCGGTCACCTGACGTCTGCCATGCGAACCTCCCGAATCTCCATCCTGGTCGGCGCGCTGATGCTCGCGGCCTGCCAGTCGCCCCCGATCGAGCTCGCGACTCCGGCGAGTCAGGTCTTCGCGTCGATGCCGCACAGCGAGTTCCCGGGCGCCGGCTCCCTGCTGTCCGGTTTCGACAGCCGTCACGAAGACGGCGAGTGGCGCGCGGGCGACGAGGTCCTGTTCGGGCTGCGGCTGAAGAAGGGCTCGACCGTGCATCGGTGGCTGCTGCTGCTCAGCGTGATCGGCGCCGAGGCCGAGCGCGGACAGGCGGGCACCGGCGACGGACCGGGCCAGGGGACGACGTGGCAACAACAGTGGACCTTCACGGCCGAGATCGACGGCAAACGCCGCCAGATCCCGATCACCTCCGAGATGTGCCGCGTGGCCGTCCGGGTCTGCGACGAGAACGGCGCCCAGCTCGGCCGGTCCGAGGTCGAACTGCCGTGCGAGTTGATGAGCCACGGCCTGCTGGCCGGCATCGAGTGCGCGCTGGCGCACCAGCGCAACGGCGCCGACTTCCAGAGTTTCGCGAGCGAGGCCGAGGTCCGCCCCATGGCCATCGGCCTGGTCTCGTTGATCGCGCTGCTACAGGTCGTGCAGAACGACGACGTGCTCGAGGACTACTTCTGGCTCGTCGTGCAGAAGCCGAGCGTGTGGTCGGTCATCAAGGGGATGGGAGTCGCGGCCTCGTTGCGAGCCTCGCCCGAACGCAGCACGCCGGTGTCGCGGCTGCCACCGGCCCTGCCCGCGGCGTGGCCCGCCTACGCCATGCCGCTGCGGGTCGACGTCAACGACACCGCGGCGCTGCTGGCCGACGTGATCGCGGTCCAGCCGACCCGCCCCTATGCGCTCTGCGCCGGCATCGTCGCCGCGGCCGCGCGCCACCCGACCCAGCAGGACCTGCGCTTCGACGTCCAGCTGCTGGCGGCGCGATTGGGTCGGCAGTAGCCGCGCCCGGGGACGCCGCCGCATAGGCGGCCGCCGCCGGGGCTCCCTCTCAGCCGCCGAAGTCGTCGAAGGCGATCATGTCCTTCTCGACGCCGAGGTCGTCCAGCATCTTGAACACGGCGCTGTTCATCATCGGCGGTCCGCAGAGGTAGAACTCGATCTCGTCGACCTCCTCGTGATCCTTCAGGTAGTTGTCGTGTACGACCTGATGGATGAAGCCGGTGTAGCCGGTCCAGTTGTCCTCGGGCTGAGGCTCGGACAGGGCGACGTGGTACTCGAAGTTCGGGAAGTCGCGCTCGATGGCCTCGAACTCCTCGGTGTAGAACATCTCGCGCTTGCTGCGCGCCCCGTACCAGTAGCTGACCTTGCGGTCCTTGGTCTTCAGCGTGTGGAACAGGTGGAAGATGTGGCTGCGCAGCGGCGCCATGCCGGCACCACCGCCGATGTAGATCATCTCGCGCTTGGTGTCCTTGATGTGGAACTCGCCGTACGGACCAGAGATCGTGACCTTGTCGCCGGGCTTGAGCGAGAACACGTAGCTGCTGCAGATACCTGGCGGCACGTCCGGCTGGCGCGGTGGCGGCGAGGCGATGCGGATGTTGAGCATCACCATGTTGCCCTCGGCCGGGTGGTTGGCCATCGAGTAGGCGCGGAAGCACGGCTCGGGGTTGTTGGCGACGAAGTCCCAGAGCTTGAACCGATCCCAGTCCTCGCGGAATTGCTCGTCGATGTCGAAGTCCGCGTACTTGAGCCCGTGATACTCGGGCACGTCGATCTGGATGTAGCCGCCCGACTGGAAGTTGATGACCTCGCCCTTCGGCAGGTCGACGGCGAACTCCTTGATGAAGGTCGCGACGTTGCGGTTGCTGCGGACGGTGCACTCCCACTTCCTGATGCCGAACACCTCGTCGGGCACCTTGACCTTCATCGGCCCGCGCACCTTGACCTGGCACGCCAACCGCCAGTGCTCCTTGGCCTCGGCGCGGTTGATCGCGGTGGCCTCGGACGGCAGCAGGTCGCCGCCGCCCTCGAACACCTGGCACCTGCACATCGCGCACGAGCCTTTGCCGCCGCAGGCCGACGGCAGGAAGATCTTCTGGTTGCTCAGCGCCATCAGCAGGTTGCTGCCGATCGAGACCTCGGGCGACTTCTCCGGGTCGTCGTTGATCAGCAGCTTGACCGAGCCCTTCTGCACGAGCTTGCTCTCGCAGAACATCAGGACGAGGACCAGGAGGACGATGACGCCGGTCAGGGCGACGACACCGGTGAGGATGGTCATGAACATGCCGCCTGCTCCGCTAGATGCCGCTGAAGGTCATGAACGCCATCGCGATCAGACCGGTGACGATGAAGGTGATGCCGAGGCCGCGCAGCGGCGCCGGCACGTGCGCGGTGCGCATGCGCCAGCGGATCGCGGCCATGCTGACGATGGCCAGCATCCAGCCGATGCCCGAGCCGATGCCGAACACGGTGGCCTCGCCGAAGCTGTAGTGCCGCTCGACCATGAA
>JAGQRA010000834.1 GCA_020425885.1 Planctomycetota bacterium
GATCTATCATCTGCTGGCGGCGCAGGACGATCCGGTGGCGGCGAAGATCCTCGATCGGTGTTTCGTCATCGTTGATCCGCTGCAGAACCCGGATGGCCGCGACCGCTTCGTGCACTCCACCCGCGCGGCGCGTGGTCGTTGGGCCGATGCGACCCCGCTCGGCGCCGAGCACAGCCAGCCGTGGCCGGGTGGTCGGACCAATCATGCCCTGTTCGACATGAACCGGGACTGGTTCGCGATGTCACAACCGGAGACCCAGGCCCGGGTGCGCGCGTTCCTCGACTGGCGACCGTTGCTGTACGTCGACCTGCACGAGATGGGGGGCAACTCGAGCTACTACTTCGCGCCGCCGGCCGAGCCCGTGCATTCGGACATCACACCGCAGCAGCGGTCGTGGTTCGATCGCTACGGCAAGAACAACGCGCGCTGGTTCGATCGCTACGGCTTCGACTACTTCACGCGCGAGTCCTACGACTCGTTCTATCCCGGCTACGGCGACGGCTGGCCGACCTTCCAGGGCAGCATCGGCATGACCTTCGAGATGGCGAGCGCCCGCGGTCTGGTCTACCGGCGTCGTGATGACAGCCTGCTGTTCTATCGCGATGGTGTCCGGCGCCACTTCATCGCTTCGTTGGCGACGCTCGAGACCCTGGCCGACGGCCGTGAGGACGCGCTGCGGGCGTTCCTGGCGAATCGCCGTGCCGGCATCGCGCGCGGTGAGAACGGACCGGTGCGCGAGTACGTGTTCCCCGCGCGCGGCGATCGGACGCGGCTGGCTCGGCTCTGCAATCTGCTGCTGGCGCAGGGCATCGAGGTCCGTCGTGCGACCGGCGAGGTGACGGCCGCGGCCGTCCCGCTCGATGGCGCCGGCGGCGATGGTGCCGACGGTACGGCCGCCGCGACGACCTTCCCGGTCGGCTCGTTCGTGGTGTCGATGGCGCAGCCGGCGAGCACGCTGGCGCACGTGTTGATCGAACCGCACTTCGACATGGGCGAGGAGTTCCTCGCCGAGCAGAAGCGTCGCGAGGCGCGGCGGATGTCGACCGAGTTCTACGACCTGTCGGCGTGGTCCTTGCCGTTGCTGTTCGGCGTCGAGGCCTGGGCGACCTCGGAGCCGTGCAGCGGCAAGCTGGTGACGCTGCGGCCCGGCGGGGCGGACACCGGCGCCGCGCCGCTGCGCCCGGAGCCACCCGCGGTGGCCTACGTCGTGGCCTGGGGGCAGAACGGGGCGGCGGCGATGCTGGCCGAGCTGCTCCGGCTCGGCGTCAAGGCGCGCTGCATGGACCGCGAGTTCGTGCTCGACTCCCATCGGTTCCCGGCCGGTTCGTACGTCATCAAGGTGCACGATCAGCCCGAAGGTCTGCACGAGCACATGCGTGAGCTGGCGCAGCTGCACGGCATCACGCCGTATTGCGCCGACAGCTCATGGGTCGACGAGGGGCCGAACTTCGGCAGCAACAACTCGCTGCTGTTGCGGACACCGCGCGTGGCGATGGCCTGGGATCGGCCGGTGGTCAGCTACAGCGCCGGTTGGCTGCGCTTCCTGCTCGAGCAGCGCTATGGCGTGCCGGTGACGCCGCTGCGAACGCACGAGATCCATCGCGTCGACCTCGACCGCTTCACCGTGCTCGTCCTGCCGGAAGGGCGCGGCTACGACGATGTGCTCGGCAGGCGCGGGGCCGAGGCCATCGTCGGCTTCGTCGAGCGCGGCGGCGTGCTGGTGACGTTGGGGTCGGCGACGCGATGGCTGACCGGTGATGACGTCAAGCTGCTGGCGACCGCGCCGGAACAACGCGATCGGCCCGACGACAAAGGCGCCGATCACGATCGTCGCGGCGAGGCCGAAGGCGAAGGCCAGGGCGAAGGCGAAGGCGGGGGCGAGGGCAAGAAGAAGTCGGCCGAATCGAAGCCGAAGCCGTTCGACTACGAGCAGGCGATCCGCCCCGACAAGGAGCCGCCGCCTTCGACGCCGGGCGCCATCGTGCGCGTCACGCTCGACCCCGACCATTGGCTGGCCTTCGGCTACGACGGCACCGCCAACGTCGTGCACGACTCGTCCAACATCCTGACCCCGCTCAAGCTCGACCGCGGCACCAACGTCGCGGTCTTCGCCACCGCCGATCAGCTCGTGCGCGCCGGCTTCGTCTGGGACGAGACCAGGCGGCAGCTGCCGCAGAAGGCCTACCTCGTGCATCAGCCGCGCGGCCGCGGTCACGTCGTGGCCTTCGCCGAGGATCCGAACGTGCGGGCCTTCGCCGACGGGCTGAATCTGATGCTGATGAACGCCGTCCTGCTCACCGCCGGCCGCTGATCCGGTCGCCGGTCGGGCGGTGGCGTGACTCAGGACTTCAGCGTGCCGTGGCGCCAGCGATCGGCGAGCGAGTAGATCGGCTCGCAGAGCAGGTCGGTGACCGGGATCGTCTCGAGCAGGTCGGTGTCGAAGTGCGGTTCGGTCTCGGTCACCGCGTCGGTCAGGGCCGAGAGGCGGTTGCGGTAGTTGCCGAGCACACCGCGCAGGGTCGCGGCCGAGAGGTGGTCGTGGAACGTCACGTGCAGCAGGGTGATGCCGACGGTGCGGTTCTGGTCGAGTTCGGGTACGAGGATCACGGTGCGCTCGTCGCTGCGGCCCTTGGCGACCATGCCGAGCTTCTCCATCGCGACGAGGTGCTTGGTGCCCTTGAGCACCGGGTTGGCCGCGGTGCGCGAACGCATGCCGGCGGCGGCGCCGAGCTGGGCGCTGACGTGGATGGTTGCGGTGTCGTCCTCGACGTCGCCCTCGATGCGGTAGCGGGTGCTGCCCAGCACCTCGACGACGGCGGCATCGAGCCCGGCGAGGGCCCGCAGGTCGCGGTAGCCGATGCGGTCACGGCTGGCGCCGGCCGCGAGCACGGCGCGCACCAGCGGCGCGGTCAACAGCGCCTCGTCGGCACGCGAGATGCCGACGGTGACGGTCTTGGCCTGATGCTTGATGGCGTCGACCGGACGCGTCAGCTCGTCGATGGCCTGGGTCAGTTCGGCGGTCAGGGCGTCGACGACGACGCCCGGCGCACCGGGCTCGCCGAACTCGAGCGCATAGACGTCGAGCGGGCAGAGCCGCATCGCGTAGTTGCACAGCGCGCTCAGCCGCGCCGCGGTCGAGGCCTCGAGCGTGCCGTTGTAGCGGCCGAGCATCAGGTCCTTCTTGAAGTCGAGCCAGTGCGGCTGCAGCTCGTCGCGCAGGCCTTCGAACAGCTCATCGCTCGATTGCACCGCCTTGACCGCGGCCTCGATCGCGGCGCGCATGCGCCGCATCGGCAACGCGAGCTGATCGATCGCCAGCGCGGCGCGATAGCCGAACAGGTGTCCGGCCATGGTCGACATGATGTAGGCCAGCGCCGGATGGACGGCGGGGACCGTGATCGTCGCCACGGCCGCGGCGAACCGGGTCTCGCCGGCCGATGCGATGACGACCGGGCACGCCTTGTGGGCGCGGTAGATGGCGACCTCCTTGCCGACGTCATCCGCCGTCGAACCGGCGAGGCCGGCGGCGCAGATCAGGATCAAGGGCTCCGATGACAGGTCGATGTGCTTCTTGTCCTCGGTCGCATCGCAGGCGATCGACTTGTAGCAGAGCTCGCTGAGCTTGATGCGGATCTCGGCCGCGGCGACCCGGTTCTTGCCGTTGCCGACCAGGGCCCAATAGCGGCGCTGCGGCGCCACCTGCCGCGCGATCGCCGCGATCGCCGCATCGCAACCCAGCACCTCCCGCATGGCATCGGGCAGCGCGAGCAGGGCCGCGAGCAGCTCGTGCTCGCGAGCCTCGTCGGCGCAACCGGCGGCGCGCGCGATCGCCAGCGCCAGCAGCTGACCGGCGGCGCACTGGGCATAGAAGGCCTTGGTGCTGGCGACGCTCATCTCGATGTCGCGGCCGTCACTGGTGTAGAGCACGCCGTCGGCCTTGTCGGTGAGGTCGCTGCCGCGGCGGTTGACGATGGCCAGCACGCAGGCGCCGCGGGCGCGGGCCAGGTCGACGGTCCGGTTGGTGTCCGTCGTCGTGCCGGATTGCGAGATCGCGACGATCAGCGTGTCGCGCATGTCGCCGGTGAGCCCGAAGCCGCTGAGTTCGGTCGCGGGCAACGCCTGGACGAAGATGCTGCTGCGTTGCAGGGCGTCGGCGATGGCGCCGGCGACGGCCTGACCGGCGACGGCGGCGGTGCCCTGACCGATGACGAGGACCCGGCGGCATCGGCCCTGCTGCAGCAGATCGATCGCGGTCTGCGGCAGCGAGTGCGTCGGCAACGCCACGTGCAGCCGGTCGTGCTCGCGGACGATGCGACCGCGCAGCGTCTTCTGCAGCGAACCCGGCGCCTCGTGGATCTCCTTCTGCAGGAAGTGGCGGTAGCTGGCGCGGTCGATGTCGCGCGTGGTCATCGCGGCAGTCGTCAGATCGGGCGCGGCGACGGGCAGCTCGGTGCCATCGTAGGCGCGGCGGGCGATGCCGTCGAGTTCGCCGGCACGGCTGCGATCGAGCAGGATCACCTGGCCGCGCGAGCCCTGTTCATTGCTCGGGTTGCCCGGGGTCTCGCCGTCCATGCGCAGGTAGCGATCGCACTCCTCGATGACACCGTACGGTTCGCTGGCGACGACGAACGTGTCTTCGCTGAGACCGACGTAGAGCGCCTGACCGGAGCCGCGCAGCGCCAGCGCCAGGCGATCTGGCGCCCGCGTGCTCGCGGCGCCGATCGCGACCGAGCCCTCGAACGACGCGACCGTGCGGCGGAACGCCTGGCCGAGGTCGTGGCCACAGGCCATCTCGTGCGAGATCAGGGTCGGGATCACCTTCGCATCGGTCGTGATCGCCGGGTGCAGGGCGAGGCCGTTTTGGGTGATCAGGTCCTGATGGTTGTCGACGTCGCCGTTGAGCGCGGCCAGGACGTAGGGGGCGCGTTGGTTGCCGACCTACTCCTGGTTGAGCGGGTGCGCGTTCGGTTCGCTGATGATGCCGACGCTGGCCCAACGCGTGTGGGCCAGCACCAGCAGCTCGCAGTCGGGCTCGCGCAGGACGAGCTGCAGCAGCTCGTCGCCCATGATGGCGGCGCGCAACGCGGCGATGTTGTCGCCGAGCTCACCGATCTCGGCGGC